>JBKQLG010000220.1:0-3474 GCA_052147235.1 Occallatibacter sp. | reverse complement strand
CCGGATTGCCGAACATCACACCGATCTTCTCGCGGATTTGATTAATGAAAATCAGCGCCGTGCGGGATTTCGAGACCGTGCCGGTGAGCTTGCGCAGGGCCTGAGACATCAGCCGCGCCTGCAGCCCCATGTGGGAGTCGCCCATCTCGCCGTCCAGCTCGGCCTTGGGCACCAGCGCGGCCACCGAATCCACCACCAGCACGTCGATGGCGCCACTTCTGACCAGGGTCTCGGTAATCTCCAGCGCCTGCTCGCCATTGTCGGGCTGCGAAACCAACAGATTATCGATGTCCACGCCCAGCTTCTTGGCATAGCTGGGGTCCAAAGCGTGCTCCACGTCGACAAAAGCGGCCAGACCGCCCGCCTTCTGTGCCTCGGCAATGATCTGCAGCGTGATGGTTGTCTTGCCCGAGGACTCCGGGCCGAAGACCTCCGTCACGCGTCCGCGGGGAATGCCGCCCACGCCCAGCGCCGCATCAAAGCTGATGGAGCCGGTGGAGATCACCGCAATCGGCACCAGCGCCTCTTTCGATCCGAGCCGGACAATCGACCCTTTACCAAACTGTTTTTCGATCTGTGCGAGCGCAAGTTCTACGGCCTTGGCGCGGTCATCGGCGATTGCCATGGGGGATTCTCCTCAAGCGCTCCGCGCCTCCTCCCCTTCCTGGAAGGGTGAGAAAAGACAAGAACACGGAATGCATTTCGAAGGGATTGTAGCAGGGCTGGAGAGACAATGAAAGAAAATAAAAGCGAAGAGATGGAGAATATGGTGGATTTCTGACAATCCTCTGCTTCTCTTACTTACACCGGCGCAGGACGCCCTATCCGGCGGCTCAGACGGTATAAGTGCCGATGCGCGTTTCGCGGCTGGTCAGCGCGTCGCAAGCGCGGTCGAGCGCCTCGTACTCCTGGTCATGCTCCTTACGGAAGGCGCGGAAGGCCTCTTCGCTGGCCCAGCGGTCGATGGTGAGGTAGACGCCGGTGATATAGGCGTCGCGCAACAGCTCGGTGCCCCGGTACTCTGGGGAAGCGCGGAAGAGTTGCGCCCAGGCGCCTTCGGGCGAATAGGCGGCCTCAAAGGCGGCAACCTGCTCCTCGGCAATCTCGAACTGCCAGACAACAACAAACATAAGCAATCCCAATCCTCCCTTTATGGTAGCGCAGCAGGGATAGAAGTGGCGAAAATGCAAAAAGACACCTCCTCCATCCAGCGAAACTGGGCTTCTTGTTCTAGCGTCGGCAGGAGAATCAAGGCTGGATGAAGTGTTCGCCTAAGCGATGAGGATGGCCTCTTCGAAAGGGTATTGCCAGGACGAAGATGGGAACTTATTTAGATATAAATGTGAAAAGAATTGCACATTGCCCAATGTGTGTAAATCTATATTATTGATTCTAAAGAAACTCTTTTGGCGCATAACGTGCATATTCTGAGGCAGGTCCGATTGGAGCGCCATGCGTGGCGAGTCTGAGCGTGTCCCCCTATCATGCCCGGAGTCTAATCGTTGCTCCAAAGGGATGCAATGCTTCGCAGGAGGAGCGTGGAGGTTACAGAGCGCTCAATCTTTGCAAGACGTATATTTTTTTGCGGTCAACCGCAATGAGTTCAGGCAGGACAGATGCCCGCGAGGGCCAGCTTAGGAGGAATTTATGAAGAAGATCAGTTTAGTATTACTTGCATTGGCAACTGCTCTTGCGACTGCGCCAGCCGCAATGGCTACGTCAGAGACGTTTTATTTCGACTTCATCGGCACGGCCACCGGAAGCGGCACGCCCGGCGTGGGTCTCACCAGCGGCAGCGGCTTTATCACGGGCACTTTGGTAGGCAGCAACGAATTTGAGATCACCGGAGGGTCCGACATTTTGATCGATGGCCAGGCCGCTTCCATCGTTCCCAACAACAATGGGGGGTTGATTATCAACGGGGTCGATACCGGTGTTGACTGCAGTGATAGTGATAGTCCCGAATTTTGTTTCGATAACCTCATTGATATGTCGACCGCGCCCTATTATGTGGACAATACTGGAGGTCTCCTCTTCCAGATCACATCGACGACCGATCAAGTTTCGCTCTTCCTCCAGGGCGGCACTGTTCTCTCAGATTGGAATAATGGCGGAAGCCTTGGCACCGACTTCGAACCTAACTACAACACTTCCGACCAGACAACGAATGGCTACGACACTAGCTTGGATATGACACAGACTCCGACTCCGGAGCCATCCTCGCTGCTGCTGCTTGGCACCGGCCTGCTCCTCATGGCTGGTTTCCTCTTTCGTAAGGTCAAGCCGGGCATGAGCCGCGCGGCATAATTTCTCAAGCTGTTCTGCTGACAACGGAGGGCACGGTAACGTGCCCTCCGTTCTTGTTTATGGAGCGGCGAAACTAAACCTTGCGCAGATTGGCGAACTTTTCCATCAGCTTTTTCATGCCGTATTGGGAAAAAAGGACCGTGAGCTTAGCGTCTTCGCCGTCGCCTTCGCGCAGCAGGATGGTGCCTTCGCCGTACTTGGAGTGGCGTACGCGCTGGCCCTTCTTCAGATTGACAGCGCCGTTGGATTGGGGCTGCTCCATGGCCGGATGAGCCGACACCGGACGCGGAAGCGAGCCGGGTTTTCCGTGGCTTGACTTGCTTGCGAAGAAGCGGGCGATGTTGTCGATGGAGCGCGGCGCTTCTGGCTCTCCCGCGCTTACCGCTTTTGGTCCTGATTCTTGGCTTGTTGATGCAGGTTGTGCCTTGGCCGTCATCCATGAGGCGACAAACGTTTTGGCGGATGCGCTCTTGGCTCCGGCTGCGAATCCAGCGCCGCTGATGGAGCGCGCGAATGTACGCGATGCCTCCTGGTTTTCTTCTTCGTAGTTGTAGTGCCGGTCGGGGAAATCGTCGGCTGCACCAGGGTGGCGACCGTAACTCTTGGGGTAGCCGGGAGTGGCCCAGGAAGAGGTTTGGGGCCGTCTGCCTAGATTTTCGATCAACTGACTGGGAACTTCTTCAAGAAACCGGGAGGGGATGCTCATCTCCGGGGAGTCGTTGCCGAATCTTCTCCGGTAATGTGCGCGGCTGAGGATGAGGGTGTTCATCGCGCGGGTCATGCCGACGTAGCAGAGGCGGCGCTCTTCTTCCAGTTCGTCGGGATTATTCAGCGTGCGCGAGTGGGGAAAGAGGCCCTCTTCCAAGCCGGCCAAAAAGACCAGCGGAAACTCCAGGCCCTTGGCTGCGTGCAGGGTCATCAGCGTGACGCGGGCTTCTGGATCGTACTGGTCGGTGTCGGAGGCCAGGGCCGCGTGGTCGAGGAACTCCGCCAGAGTCTCGCCGCGGGCCTCGGCGTCATGGGTGGCGTTGGCCAGCTCCTTCAGGTTTTCTATGCGGCTGAAGGCCTCCGGCGAGCCTTCGGTCTCCAGGGCTTTGATGTAGCCGGTGCGGTCGATGAGGAATCGGATCAGCTCCGGTAGAGTGGCTGCGTCGCCGGGTTTGCGAA
>JBKQLG010000219.1:0-3745 GCA_052147235.1 Occallatibacter sp. | reverse complement strand
CTGCTTGATCATCGTGGCCAGCGCCTGCTGCTCCTCGGCTGGAGTCAGCGCCTCGCGCTTCTCAATGAACTTGTTTTTGAGCGCGTTCTTGATCAGGCGCAGCGTGGTGGTGCGGACCGCATCATGGGCCTTCATCGCGAGAATGACCTGCTGGTTGACCTGGGCTTCGAGAGAGAGTGCTTCGCTCATAGCTTTCATTTTAATCCGAAGTTTCCCGGCGTTTGCGTCTCCTTCGGATAGGTTACAGGCTCGCTGATCGCTCGCTGAGGATTCGTGGATTCCCAGATCCCAAAATCGGAACTTGGGGCACCCGGCTATGCAGCCATCCCAACGTCCGCTGACCCTTCGCGCTATACTAGCCCACGAATCCATCTTCCCAATCGAGGGCCTATGCACGCTTCGCCTCACCTGCGCCGGATTCTATCAAGCGACACCGCCGCTCTCTGGCTTCTCGGCCTCGCCTTCACCGTGCTCCATCTCATCGCCGGCGCGCGCTACGGATTCCACCGCGACGAGCTGCTCACCTACTCCAACGCCCGCGATCTCGAGTGGGGATATGTCGTCTACCCGCCGGTGACCGCCTTGCTGGGCCGCATCGAGCTCGTGCTCTTCGGAACGTCGCTGATCGGCTTTCGCTTCTTCGCCGCCATCGCCTGCGGGATCATGGCCGTGCTCACCGGGCTGATGGCGCGCGCCATGGGCGGCGGCCGGCAGGCGATGCTGGTGTCGGCATTTGCGGCCAGCATCGGAGGGTCCGTCTTCTTCACCGGTTCCTTTATGTCTTACATGTCCTTCGATCTGTTGTGGTGGGTCGCGGTGGCCTGGTGCGTTGTGCGGCTGCTGGAAAGCGGCGATGCGCGCTGGTGGCTTGGGATCGGCGCCTTCATCGGCCTCGGACTCATGACCAAGTACACCATGGCATTCTTCGTTATCGCCCTGCTGTGCGGGATGTTGCTGACCCCGAACCGCCGCTACCTTCGCAGCCTCTGGTTCTGGTGCGGCGTGGCGCTGGCTATGCTCATGGTTGCGCCCAACCTCTGGTGGCAGGTCCAGCACCACTTCGTCAGTCTTGCCTGGATGCGCAGCATCCACGCCCGCGATATTGGCCTGGGGCGCACGGACAACTTCCTCCTGAGCCAGCTCTGGCAAGTCCTCAATCCTGTCACTGTGCCGCTCTGCCTGGCAGGCCTCTGGTTTGTCTTTCGCCGCCCCGAGGGCAAGCCGTGGCGCATGATCGGCTGGATGTACCTTCTCACCCTCGTTGCCTTCTTGGTTGCTCGCGGGCGCGACTACTACCTTGCCCCGGCTTATCCGATGCTGCTGGCCGCCGGCGCCGCCTGGAGCGAAAACTGGCTCAGGTCGCTTCCGGCGCAAAGGCAGACCCGGATAGTGCGTGCGGCGTGGAGGACGCTCGGCATCGGCGGCCTGAGCCTCGCCTCCCTCATCCTTCCCTTTGCCCCCATCAATTCGGCGTGGTGGCGCGTGCAGGACGCGGTCGTCCATCAATTCAACATGCAGATAGGCTGGCCGGAACTCGCCCGTACCGTCGCTCAGGTACGCGATTCCCTCCCCGCGGCCGATCGCGCCGGCGTAGGCGTGATGGCTGCCGACGAAGGGGAGGCCGGGGCCGTCAACCTCTACGGCCGCGCCTACGGCCTGCCCCGCGCCATCAGCGGTATGAACTCCAACTGGCTGCGCGGCTACGGCGACCCTCCGCCCCAGACCGTGATTGCCGTCGGCTTCAAGCCAGGCGAGATCAACAAGATCTTCGCCTCATGCCAGGCCGCCGCACAGCTGTGGAATCCCTATGGAGTCGTCAACGACACTTTCCGCGACCGCGACCAGGTCTACGTCTGCCGCAACATCCGTGCCCCCTGGCCGGAGTTCTGGAAACATTTCCAGTACTACGGGTAGAGTGATTCCATGAGATACCGGGCGCAGCCCGGCTTCGCGAGAGAGTGTTGAGTAGGGTTTTTCGCGGCATATCGTTCTAAAAAGTCGACCGAAATGGGAGGTATAAGAGATTTCCACAAAAAGAATTCACATAAACCACATAATTGTGTATTCTGTGATTGATGGATGGCCGTGGGGAAGTGGAGCCGCTCCGAGGTTGAGAAGAACCTGTCCGGTCTCGGATGGAATGTAAAGAGGCTTCGCATTCCCCTGTAGGCCCCATCAGAAAATCGAGGAGAGAGCCCATGATTCGCAAGACGCGCTTGTTCACACCCGGTCCGACCCCGCTGCTTCCCGCGGCCCAGTTTGCCATGGCGGCGGCTGATATTCACCACCGCACGCCGGAGTTTCGCGCGCTGTTCCTGAAGGTGCTGGGGCAGTTGAAGGTTTTTATCGGCACACAGAATGATGTGCTGTTGCTGTCGTGTTCCGGCACGGGCGCAATGGAGGCTTCGGTCTCGAATCTGACCTCTCCGGGCGACCGGGTGCTGGTGCTGACAGCGGGCAAGTTTGGTGAGCGCTGGGTGGATTTGGCCAAGGCCTTCGGCTGCGTGGTCGATGTGGTCCAGAAGCCCTACGGGGAGACCTTCGACATGGCCGAGGTGAAAGCCGCGTTGAAGCCGGAGCACAAGGCCGTGTATATGCAAGCCTCGGAGACTTCGACCGGAGCGAGCCACAATGTGGAAGCGGTGGCCGCGCTGGTCAAGGGCACGGAGACGCTGCTGATTGTGGACGGCATCACCGGCCTGGGCACACAGACCTTTGACGTGGACGGCTGGGGCGTGGATATTCTGATCGGCGGCTCGCAGAAGGCTGTCATGATTCCGCCCGGGCTGGCTTACCTGAGCGTGAGCGAGAAGGCGTGGAAGGCGATGGAGACGTCGAAGAATCCGCGCTACTACTTCGACCTGCGCAAGGAGCGCAAGAATGCCGTGAAGGGCGAGAGCGCCTACACTCCCGCTGTCGCGCTGATTGCCGGACTGGGCGCATCGCTGGATTACATTGCCGGGCAGGCGGGGGGCGATCTGGAAAAGGGGCGCATCGCGCTGATCGACAATGCGCAGGTGAATGCGGTGGCGACGCGGGCGGGCCTGGTGGCGCTGGGCTTCACGCTCTTTGCGCCGGATTCTCCGTCGGCGGCGGCGACGGCGGTGGCCGTGCCGGAGGGGATGGATTCGGGCACGGTAGTGAAGGCGCTGAAGGCCAGGTTCAGCCTGGTGACGGCCAACGGACAGGGCACGATGCAGGGCAAGATCTTCCGCGTCGCGCACCTGGGCTTCTTCGACTTCCTGGACACGATTGCGTTCATGGGAGCGATGGAGCACATTGCCAAGGACGTGCTGGGGTTGCCGGTGAAGTTTGGGCAGGGTGTGGCGGCGGCGCAGGAAGTGTACGCGAAGGCAGTGAACAGTGGACAGTGAACAGTGGTTAGTCTCCCACCCTAGCCGCAAAAACAAAGACGCGGCGTGGGTAGAGCACCCAGCAAGCTAGTAGGGTTTGTGGTTTCCCAAGTCCCAAAATCGGGACCTGGGGCACCCAAATGGATGGGATTTGAGGTTTCCCACCCATTTCACAAAGAACATGAAATGGATGGGGCACGGAGTTGTCAGGCTGAGTTCTGCTTTTAGCCAGGAGCTAGAAGCTAACAGCTAGGAGCTGGTTTCATGGCTGAACTGACTTTTGGGGAGAAGCTGCTGATCGCGCGCAAGCAGCTTGACCTCTTTCAATACCAGATGGCGGAGCGGCTGGGGGTTCATGCCAATTCGCTGACCAAGTATGAGCGCGGCGAGGG
>JBKQLG010000218.1:0-15440 GCA_052147235.1 Occallatibacter sp. | reverse complement strand
CATTGTTTTCGGGATAGTGCGATTAGCTAAAGCTTGGTTATCTAGGGAAAGGTAGGACAAACGAATACTCAAGCTCATATCGAAGCAATCGCCGAGGGACCAGGCGAAAGGAACACGCGCCGCGCTTTTCTGGCCGCAGCCGGCGTAGCAGGGCTGGCCTATACCGCCGCGCTCGGCTATCCCATCTACCGTTACCTGGCCTCGCCTGAGGAGATGGCGTTGGAAGCTACTGCGGTCACCGAAGTGACCCTCAAGGACGCGCAAAAGCTGCCTTTAGGCTCAGTTCTCATGTTCAAATTCGGCACCTCTCCGGCGCTGTTGATTCATCATGAGGACGGCCGCTGGATTTCTATGACAGCGGTATGCACGCATCTGGGCTGCACGGTGCAGTATGAGCCGCAGGCCGACCGCATTCACTGCGCCTGCCACGGCGGCGTTTATAACCCCTACACAGGCGCCAACGTCAGCGGCCCGCCGCCCAAGCCGCTCAAGCTCTTCAAAGTGGCCGTCAACGAGGCTGGAGTGGATGTCTCGCGCGCATAACGCAGCGCGCGCGACGAACGCAAGAGGATAGTACGCATGACATCAAAGGCAATTTACGATTGGGTCGATGAGCGGCTGGGGCTGAGCGAGCTGGCCGCCTTCGCGCGCCACAAGACCGTCCCGGTCCACGCCCAGTCTTTCTGGTATTACTGGGGAGGCATCTCGCTCTTTCTCTTCCTGGTGCAGTGCTTCACCGGCGTGCTGCTGCTGGTCTACTACCGGCCCGGCGCGGAGGCCTATGAGTCTGTCCGCCAGATCACCTTCGTGATGCACTTCGGCTGGCTGATCCGTTCCGCGCACGCATGGGCCGCCAGCCTGATGATCTTCTCCATCCTGGTGCATATGTTCTCGGTCTACTTCATGAAGGCCTATCGCAAGCCGCGCGAGTTTGGCTGGCTGAGCGGCATGGCGCTGCTGGGAATCGCTTCGGTCTTCGGCTTCTCCGGCTACCTGTTGCCGATGGACGAGCTGAGTTACTTCGCCACCAAGGTCGGATTGCAGATTCCGGCGGCGATTCCGTGGGTCGGTGAAGCTATCGCCAATATGCTGCGCGGCGGGCCGGATGTGAGCGAGTTTACCGTGCAACGCTTCTTTGCCCTGCACGTGGTGGTGCTGCCGGCTATCTTCCTGCCGCTGCTGGGCTTTCATTTGTGGCTGGTGCAGCGCCACGGCAACGCCTCGCCGCCCTCGGTGGAAGCCTTGCCGCCCTCCGAGCGCAAGTATATGCCGTTTTTTCCTAACTTCGTTCGCAAAGATCTGGCCATGTGGCTGATCGCGCTGAATCTTCTGGCGTTGCTGGCTTCGGTCTTTCCCTGGTCGCTGGGAAAACCATTCGATCCGCTTGCGCCGGCGCCCATGGGGATTCATCCCGAGTGGTACTTCATGAGTCCCTTTGAAATGCTCAAGCTGCTAGGCGTCGTGCTGCGCGGCGAGGCCGGCGAGATTGCCGGGATTCTGCTGTTCACACTGGGCATTGTGCTGTGGATTCTGATTCCCTTCTACGACAGGAACAAGGAATCCGGACAGCGCGCCCGCGCCGCGCATTACTTCGGCCTGCTGGCGGTCTTTGCGCTCTTATCAACCACGATCATTGGTTACTGGACGATACGGTGAGTCAGCTATCAGCTTTGTCCTGGTTACCCGATCAAAGCACAAGGAGCTGATAGCTGAAAGCTGAAAGCTAGGAGCTTAGAACATGAACTATCCATTCTGGGAGATTCCTTATCTCGGCTCGGGCTGGGTGATCGGCATCATCGCCATCTTCCACGTCATGATCTCGCAGTTTGCCGTGGGCGGCGGGCTTTATCTGCCCATGGCCGAGCGCAAGGCGATGCTCATGCCGGAGGGACCGCTCCGCACTGCATGGCTCAATCAACTGGCCAGCCACTCCAAGTTTTTCCTGATCCTTACCGCAGTCTTTGGCACGGTGAGCGGCGTAGGCATCTGGTTCGCCATCGGCCTCACTCACCCCGAAGCCACCAGCACGCTGATTCATAACTTCGTCTTCGGCTGGGCGATGGAATGGGTCTTCTTCCTGGTTGAACTGACCTGCATTGCCGTTTATTACTCGACCTGGGGCAAGATCGACGCAAAGCTACACCTCAAAGTAGGCTGGGTCTATGCTGTCGCTTCGGCGTTCACGCTGATCATCATCAACGGCATTCTCACCTTCATGCTCACCACCGGCGACACCTGGCTGGCCGTCGCGGGCACAGGCCACGAGGCGAGCAAGTTCTGGTACGCCTTCTTCAATCCCACTTACTGGCCCAGCCTCTTCCTGCGCGCCTGTGTCTGCTGCGCGCTGGCCGGCATCTGGGCGCTCATCACTGCCAGCCGCATCGACGGTGAAAAGCACCCCGCCCTCAAAACCACCATGGTTCAGTGGAGCGTCAAGTGGCTGGTGCCCTCTTTTGTGGCCACGCCCTTTCTTCTGATCTGGTACCTCTGGATGGTTCCGGCTTCGCAGCAGGCTCTGCTGACTCTGGGTATCGACACCATTGGTTCCGGCACCTTCTCGATCATCACCCGCATCGCCCTGCTCATCATTATCACTTCGGCCACTATTGTCGGCGTCGCCTACTTTCTGGCCTATCGCAATCCGCGCGACTTCAATCTCTCCCACGCCATGGCCATTCTATTGTTAGCGCTGATTGCCACCGGCGCGGGCGAGTACGCGCGCGAAATGCTGCGCAAGCCCTACGTGATCGGGCGCTGGATGTACTCCAACGGCGTGCGCGTTCCGTATGTTCCGCGCATCAACCAGGAAGGCTACCTGGCCCATACCAACTGGATCTGGAACAACTGCAATTTTGAGCAAGCGAAATGGAAAGGCCCGAATGGCGAGGATCCCCAAATTTTTGCTCAGGAAGGCTTTGATATCTATTGGAAATGCGCTTCATTTGATTCCACCACCAGCTACTCCCGCGGCGAAGCCATCTTCCGCGGCGAGTGCGGCTCCTGCCACACGCTGGGCGGTTATCGGCCGCTGAAAACGCTGCTGGCCGGGCGCGATCGAGCCAACATCGGCAGCTTCATCACCATGCTCCACGAGTACAAGCCCGACTCGCCCTATCGCCGCTACATGCCGCCCATGGTGGGAACTAAACAGGACATCGACGACCTCACCGACTTCCTCAACGCGCAGGTCAACCCGCCGCCGACGGCCAAGGTGATTGCGGCTCAGAAATAGTAGCGCTGCTTCAATCAGAAACCTCAAATCCGTCGTCGTGATCCGCGGACTGATAGGGGTGTAAGATGTCTCTGAATGGAGAGTCTATAAAAGCTCCATCGCAGATAGAGGCGCTGGAATGGACCTCACACAGAAGCTCATCGTGATTGGATTGTTGTTGCTGGCGACGCTTGCGACAGGCTTCGGGAAGTCGTGGAAACTTCCCATAACGGGCCTCCACAAGACTGTAGCGCTTGCCTGGGTCATCTTCACTTGTGTTGTGGTCTACCATGCGGGCCGCCCGGTTGAGACCAGGACTGCCTTCTGGGCCGTGATTGCCGTCCTGGGTGTGTCGATTGTCGCGTTGATCGCCAGCGGCTCCTTCCTTACCATCCCCAGTATCGATCCCACAGCCTGGCTTGTCCTGCACCGTATCGCGACGGTCTTCGCCGTGGCCGCCTTTATTTTCACCGTGAGGCTATTCGTCCTCAACAAGCGGTGATGCTGCTCAGCTCTGCTCAGCCCGCATTTGAGCCTCGATGTCGTGCGCAAAGCCGGAGAGAATCGACAGAAAATAGAATGCGAGCGCGATGGGAAGAAGCGTCCAGCAGATGTGCAGAAGCTGCGTCTGCCCGGTAACGCCGGGGACGTAGCCAAAGATCGCAATCTCGAGCGCTGCGAGGAATAGAACGGTAGCCGCTGTCAGAGTCCACGGCCACAGATAACCCAAGACCGGCCGCACCGGCGGAGGAATGAGCCAACGCCAGAATGTGAGCGGCGCGCGGATGCGCGTGGCGAAGCCCCAGACGATGGTGAAGAGAACGACCTGCGCAAGGCCGCCACCGGTCAAAAATGAAGCGATGCCAAGCAATAAAAAGACCGCCGGACCGTGTTTCTTCTGGATGAAACGGAGCGCCCAGAGAATCATCAGCACACCCAACAATGTGGCGATGATGCCGGTCACAAGAAAGTTGGGAATCAGCGTGAACGCGCCTTCGCCGCCCTCTTTCCACACAGTCCAGCGATAGCCGGAGCCGAGGGCATTGATGATCAGGCCGGGGGTTGGCCGGTACCCCTGCACAGTTTCCAGCAGGCCATGGTCAATGGAACCGATGCCGACGAGAACGCCCAACGTGGAAACGACGGTATGTGTTGCTGCATTCTCAATCCGCGGCGTCAAAGAGCCTTGCTGTTCTGCCATCATTGCGATTCCGCTCCGTGTGGGACATTCTTCGTTGCGCACCTATTCTATACGCGGTACGCGGCAGACAAGTTCACGACAGACACTCGAGCCAGCTATGCGCTTGCTAGAAGAAGGATACTGTTGCCTGATTTGAAACGGCTATCCATGCGCTGTGCGACATCTTATGCGATCCTGAAGAGGCCATGAAGATATTTCTCGGCATTCTTGCTGTTCTGGTCGTTGCCGCCTCCCTCATCGCCGACTACAAATGGCGCCAATGGATGGCTGCCCGTCGCCGCGACCGCCCATAATTATCTGCCGCGCCAGCGGCGGTTGGCCGCACCGCAGGTGCCCGCGCAAGCGGCGGCTGCCCCACCGCAAGTGGCGCGGGTGGTTACAATCACGTAGAGGGAGCCGTCCAATCGCTATGACTCGTCTTTTCGTCCTTGCCCATCGTTTTTCCGCACTCAGAATGCGATCCAGCCTGTTACCGAGCGTTGCCGCCGCCGTGCTTTGTTGGGCCGCCTCCGGAGCGTACGCCCAGTTTGGCGCGCCGGCGCCCGGAACCCAGGTGCATGACACCACCGCGCTCCACCCGCCCGCCGGCGCTCGCGTGGCCATCGTCGAGTTTGCGGACATGGAGTGCCCTGCCTGCGCGAACGCCAATCCGATTCTCAAAGCGGCCGCAGCTACCTACAAGATTCCCTGGGTGCGCCACGACTTCCTGATTCCCTACCACGTATGGAGTCCGCAGGCCACCGTCAACGCCCGCTGGTTCGACAGCCGGAGCAAGGCCCTGGGCGACGAGTACCGCGATCAGGTCTTTGCCAATCAGACCTTAATCTACAACCTGGCAGTCCTCCGCCAATTCACCGAGAAGTTTGCCGCTGATCACCACATTGCCCTGCCCTTCGCCATCGACCCGCAGGGCAAGCTGGCCGCCGCGGTCAAGGCCGACAGCGAGTTGGGCATGCGCACGGGCGTCAAAGCCACTCCAGCTGTCTGGATTGTCACTGATCACAGCAAGGGAGCTCCTTACATGGAAGTTGCCAATGGCATGAGCAACCTCTATCAGTTGATCGACCAGGCTCTGGCCGACACCGCCCCCGCCAAGCCCGCGCCTAAGCCGCAGGTGAAGAAGCCCGCCAGCAAGTAGAGGCGGCAAGCCCGCGAAGCGATAAGGCTGAAGAGAGATCGCAGTTTCATCTGACCCTGCAAATCAGTTCTCCATTGCCGATGGGGACGATCAGAGCATCGACTCTCTCGTCTTCCAGCGCGCGATCAAGCATCGGTTGCAGGGTCGCCCGATGACTGATCGCATTGTCGGCGACCAGAATGCCACCGGAAACCATGGCAGGCACCAGCACCTCATAACAGCGGCCATAGATCTCCTTCTCCGCGTCCAGAAAGCAGAAGGCGATCTCCTTCATCTTTGGCAGGCAATCCAATGCGTCCTGGTGAACAAACTCGACAACATCCCAGACGCTGGCCTCATCAAAGGTCTGACGCGCCATTTCAGCTTTTTCATCCAGAATCTCATAGGTCGTGATCTTCCGGCCCATGATCCTACAAGCCAGGGCCAGCCAGAGCGTAGAGTATCCCGCGCTGGTACCAATCTCGATGCAACGGCCAGGCGGCGCTGAAGCTGCCAGGATGGCAATGAATCTCCCCACCTCCGCCGGAATCTGGCGAAGACGTTTAAGGTGTGGCGTCCTGTCGTCGCGATCTCTGATGTCGATTTGCTCTAACTCGCGCATTCGAGCCGACACAGCTTCCGGTATCTCGTGGAACATACTCTCCTTAGTATTTCGGCACTGTTGGGTCGATCTCTTTGCTCCAGGCGTCGATGCCACCGGCGAGGTTGGCGACGCGCGGGTAGCCGGATTGCTTGAGAAATTCCGCAATGCGCTGGCTGCGGACGCCTGCGTGGCAGTGGACGATGACCTCGCGCTCACGGTCGATCTCGGAGAGGCGGCGGGGCACTTCGTTCAACGGAATCAGCATCCCGCCGATCTGGGCGATCTTGTACTCCCAAGGCTCGCGCACGTCGAGAAGGTTGACGTTCTCGCCGGCATCGATGCGGCGCTTCAGCTCCTTGACGGAAAGCTGGGGGATTCCGTTGTTCATTAATCTCTCCATACAGGTTGCAGGATAGCAAATGCGGGAAATTGCAGCAGGTGCTCCGGGTGTGCGAGATTGAGTGTGCGGGGCAGGGTTTCAGAAACTCTGCCGATACCCGCGGACTGGAAGGCGACCGTGAGCCCACGATCCCGTATTCGGAGCTTTGATCAGACGTTGGAGGCCCTGCGCGCACACTCCTTCAATGTGACGCCGTGGGTCGACGTTGCCGGCGGCGTGCTGGTGACCAGGCACGGAGCCGGGGCGGTTTTGATAGCCGCCGCGGGCAAAGGCACGCCGGCCGCCTTCGCCGTACGGCCGGGAGTGCTGCTGGATGGGCAGGTGGCGCGGCTGCTGGATCGCGGCTACCAGAAGTTCTTGAAGACAGCCCATATTGAGCTGCCTGCCACGGCCAGCCAATTGCACGCGATTCACCTGTTCAGCGAAGAGCTGAAGCAGGTGACGGGCGCGATTGAGCTATACAACGAGTCGCTCGGAACCACCAGCGATCTGTATCTCTATGACCGCTTGCAAGGACGTAAAGACGCGCAGCCTGCCCCATAATGCCCGAGGTGCTCGCCGAGGTCAAGGCGCAGGATGCCACAAAGCAGGGACCAGGGACTAGCCAGAACTCTATCGCCGCCGTGCGCGCTCCCGTTGCAGCTCGCGATACACATCGCTCTTCGATTGGCCCAGCTCGCGGGCAATGCGCTTGAGGGCTTCCTTCTCGTTCACGCCGGCTTCGGCCTGGAGGCGGGCAACGCGCTCGGAAATCTTCACCGGAGTGCCGCTTGTTTCTTTTTGAGTAAACGGACGCGCTTCCACCAGGAGGGTTATCTCGCCGCGAATGCGATCCCGGCCGGCCAGCTCCCGCCGCGCCTCCGCGACCGTGCAGCGCAGAAACTCCTCGTGAATCTTGGTCAGTTCGCGGGCCAGCACTACGCGTAGGGCGGGACCAAAAACGGCTTCAAGGTCCGCAAGCGTCTCCAGAATGCGGTGCGGCGCCTCGTAGAAGATCAGGGTGCGTGGGGCATTATTGTGCTGAATTTCGGCGGCCAGCTCTTCGAGCCAGGTTCGCCGCGCGCCCGCCTTCTCCGGCAGAAAGCCGATGAAGTGAAATACGTCCGTGGGCAGCCCGGAGGCTACCAGCGCGCAGAGCGCCGCATTGGCTCCGGGAATAGGGATGACCGCGATGCCGGCGGCAATGGCCTCGGCGGTCAGCCAGTTGCCGGGGTCGCTGATGCCGGGCATTCCGGCGTCGGAGACCACGGCGATGCGGCCACCAGCTTTCAGCACCTCGATCAGCTCGGCGGCGCGTTGATGTTCGTTGTGCTGATGGCAGCTCACGGTAGGGGTGGAAATCTCGAAGTGGTTGAGCAGCTTCTGTGTCTGGCGGGTGTCTTCGCAGGCGATGCGGTCCACACGCTTGAGCACGTCCAGGGCGCGCAAGGTAATGTCGCCCAGGTTGCCGATGGGTGTGGCGACCAGGTAAAGGCCGGGGGCGAGGGCAGCTTCGGGATCGGCGGGCATGGGCAATATCAATCTCCGTCTCGTGGTATCCCACCCTAGCCAAATCGAAGCGAGAAGCAGGTCCTTCGACTTCGCTGCGCTTCGCTCAGGATGACAGGCGAGGGTGTGGCAACCGACTTCAATTAGGATCTTAGATTGATCGCGAAATTGCACCAGCGGTCGTGCAGAGCCCGTACAGTGCCGGATGGTCGAAGATAGTGGTGTTGATGAGGGCAGAGATGGCAGCACGGGCATCTAAGAGTTCCTGGAAGCGAGTCTCCGGCCCTCCGCTCCAGACGCGTTCGATGTCTTCCGCTATGAGTTTTTCAATATCCTTTGGATGCATGGTACCCAGTTCATTCCTCAAATAGGCAGTAATTGCCTCGAATTCTCCCTTATCGAGCCAAACTCCGTGACATTGCGGACACCAATCGACAATGATGGAAGACTTGCCGAAGAGAACGGAGACCATTTTGGTGGTCTTGCATTTCACGCAGCAGCGGTTGATCACACGTGCGCTCGTCTTCTCCATGTCTTCGATCTCGTCGTTCAGCCAGTACATGGAGCCTTCGTTCACTTTGTTCTTCAGTTTTCGCAGCTCGTCTTTGATCAGCCACATTCCCTTACACTTCGGGCAACCTTCAAAGTCCATGGAGAAGATGGAATAAACAAACAGATTTTGGCCGCATACAGGACAGATATCGGCGGTATTCTCCTTTTCCACCGCACCCTTGATCGGAGGAACGTTCACGGTGAAGTCTGTTTCAGAACTTGGCTTTTTGATTCGCTTGTACCAGTACGGAACGTGGACGTTGTTGACGAAGTCGGAGAAGCCGTGACCCTGGGCCGGCATGATTTTGGACATGATTTTGGAGACGACCGGAATATTCTCCCCGTCGATCTTGTCGATGATCTTGTCGGAGGCCGGCCTGTCCTCGGCGAGTACATTATCGATCAGATTCAACTCGCCGCCGTCGAGCCAGAAGCCGCCGCAGTTTCTGCACATGTGTAGATGAATGTCGTCGGACTCCAGGAACTTCACCTTGCTCAAATTGAAGTCGTCGCAGCGGGGACACTTCTTTGGCTTCTTCTCGGGCTCGTCCGTCCCGATCTCTTCGCAGTATTCGATGCTTCCGGTAGCGTCGAAGGCCATCCTGTCCAGGTCGCCTGCATCCAGCCAGAGGCTACCACATTGATCGCACATGTCATAGGAGATGCTGTCCTTCTTGGTGACGACCTGGTTGGTGGTCATCTCGGTACTGCAGTTTAGGCATTTCATTGGAGGACTCCGGTTACGTTTTTAAGGCGGACATCGGTGACATGGGATGGAACTCTAGTCCGCGTTGTCGAGTCAAGGTGATGCCTTATGGACAAGGTTGGCACGGTTTCCGATTCTAGCATACGGCGGGAAGTCTACCCTCGTCTTACCCATGCTTTCCAGACACAAGAGCGGGTCATAGAAGAACAGCTTGGAAAGGATGGGTGGGGCACCTGTGACATTACGTCATCCATAAAAACGCCCTAGCGGGCGTCCTCGCGAGCTTGTTCGCGCTCCATGCGGCGCTGCTCGGCGAGCAGCGACATCGAGCTCATCAGGTTCTGCACGCTCACAATGCCCACCACGCGCCCGCTATCGGTTACCGGAATCAGCGAAAGCCCGCGCCCGGTCTGGATGCGGCGGATGGTGGTTCCCAGCGTGTCCTCGGGGCGCGCCACCTGGAAGGCTTTGGACATGACTGCCTGGATGTAACCGTTGCCGTCACTGCGCAGGGCGTCCACAATGCGCTGGCGGCTGATGATACCCACCAGTTGCGGACCGCGCACTACGGGAAAATCCTCTTGAAGCGAATGCACGCAGCGCACCAGTGCATCAGCTAGCGTGTCGGAGGGCGAGAGGGTGGCGAAGTCGGTGAGCATCACCTCGCGCATATGCACTGTGTCCACCACTGACTGGAAGAAGACGCCCTGGTCCTCGATCTGCGCACCGATCATGATGAAGAAGCCGGCAATGACCAGCCAGTAATCCCGCAGGTACATACCGCCCGCCATGGCCGCCAGCGCCAGCGCCTGGCCCAGTCCGGCGGAGATGCGACCGGCGAGAGCGAAGCCGTGCTTGCGTGCAAAGCTGCCGCGCAGCAGCCGTCCGCCGTCCAATGGGTAGGCCGGCAGCAGGTGCAACAGGCCGAGCCCAGCCTGCATCCATACTAAAGAGCGAAGCAGATAGGCGGCGGTAATCCACGGGTAGCTCATCAGCTTTATCTCGCTGCTGGCCCCCAGAAACGCCATGGCCAGCAACAGCGCCGTGGAAATGTTCGCCAAAGGACCGGCCAACGCCATGCCAAACTGCCCGCCGCCCTGTGCGGAGCCTTCCTGGCTCTCCGGATCGGCATAGGCAAAGAGTCCGCCAATCGGCAAGAGCAGGATCGCGCGCAGCCGCAATCCCAGCCACGCTGCCACCAGCAGCCGCGCCGTCTCTCGCACTGCGACCGCCGACACCAGCACCAGGAAAAGTCCCAGGCCGCGCAACACGCCGTTCGCGCTGCTCAGTCCCAGGCAAACGACCATCAACAGCGGAAAGAAGAGATGGACGCGCACCTCGACGCCCATCCAACGGCCTAGCGGAATTGACCAGCCACGCATACAAACTGATTGTAGAGGCTCCGCCCCCGCTGCGCTTCCCGTATGCTGGATTCTGATGCGCATCATTGCCGGATCGCTCCGTTCGCGAACGCTGGAGGCCCCGCCGGGCCTTGCCACCCGGCCCACCAGCGACCGCCTGCGCGAGACCCTCTTCAACGTGCTCGCCGCCCGCATCCAGGGCGCGGCTTTTCTGGATCTGTATGCCGGCTCAGGCGCGGTGGGCATCGAGGCGCTTAGCCGCGGCGCGGCGCGGGTGGAGTTTGTGGAGCGGGAGCCGAAGGCGTTGAAGGTTTTGCGCGGCAATCTGGAACGGCTGGGACTGAGCGCGGGATTCCGCATCCACGCCTCTGCCGTGGGCGCTTTTCTTCGCCGCAGCGCCGACACAGGTCTAAAGGCAGAACGCTACGTAGTGGTCTTCCTTGATCCGCCCTGGGATGCGGGTGCACAGTACGCGGCTTCGCTGGGCCTGCTGGGCGGCTCCGCGAGTGGGCTGCTGGCGGAAGGCGCTCTGGTGATCGCCGAACATCGGCGCAAGCAGCGCCTCGAAGACCGCTACGGCTCGCTCGAACGCACTCGCCTGCTCGAACAGGGCGATGCGGCGTTGAGCTTTTATGCCGTCGCAGGCTGAGAATAGCGCTTTCCAGGAACAAATGAGCCGCTTGCGCGCAAAGTTGCTTGAATCCCATTGACACACAGGGGAGAGTAGGAGAAAAATGGGTTGCGAGCCAATTTGAAACAACTTGCACGGTCTACGGAGGGAAAGTGAAAAACACAGGGAAGATGCTTGTTTTGGGGACGTTGGGTTTTCTGAGCGTGGGATGGCTGCTGGGGGGCTGCAAATCGACGCCGGAGTTGACGCAAGCCAACGCACAGGCTTTGATTCAGGCCAAGTATGACCAGACTCCAGCGGTGGGTGCATACATCGTGGTGGACGAGCAAGGGCTGGCGCGGGGTGTGACGGCAAAATATTGGGAGCGGACGAAACTGTATCCCAACCGATTCTGGGCCGACTTCACACTCACACCTGAAGGCAAGAAGGTACTCAGCTTGGAGAAGGGTGGCGATGTGATTCATTGGCAGCCACTGAATGCCGGCGACAAGAACTTTTCGGTGGTGGTGGTGACCGTGGCGGCCAACCACCTGAAGGCGCATGATGTGGGCGATCCGCAGGATAATGTGGGGGGAACCAAGACCGCCTCGTACGTGGAGGCCATAAGCCTGGACGGCGTGCCGAACGATTTGCAGATTATGTCCAACGGCCCCGGCAACCGGCTGAGCAGCAGGCATGTAGCCACTTTTGCATTGGACGCGGGTGCCTGGAAGTTGCAGTCCATCAACTAAATTGGGAAAAATCCTGAGGGGTGGGTGGAAAAATCGTTGACCCCACCCCGTTTTCTTGTTATTGTTAAAAGGTTGCGCAAGAACGTGTCTGTCCGTGTGTCTTGACGGAAGGTGCGTGGGGGAACACCGCGCTAGAGGTTCTTGGCGCGGGATGAGTCCTAGGGTCAGGCGCTGTTGGCCGGCCAGAGATCTCCCGGATTTGCTCTTTCTTGCGAAGGGCAGGGACACATAGCATCGGCGTCCGCGCGTTCTCCGCCTCGGAGGGCTATGCGGGCCGGAACTGGCGAAACGGAGTTGGCTTTCGCTGCCATTGGCGGCAGAAACGCTCAACCACCGTCCCGGTTTTCGTCTGAGATCGGTACGAAGGCAGACGCGAAGCAGCAGAACAGGGCTTCCATGTGTGCGCGCGACGGCATTATGTTGCGCTTTTGCACTGGCAGGCTTTTGCGGACTGTGCGCGTTAGCGGGTTTTGAAGGTTGCTGGCAGGTTTTTGACGGGGTAAGGAGTTTCAGTTTGCCTACATTCAATCAGTTGGTTCGCAAGGGGCGCACCGCCCCGCGGTACAAGACGGCGTCACCGGCCTTGCAGGCCTCGCCGCAACGGCGCGGGGTTTGCACCCGCGTGTATACGCAGACGCCCAAAAAGCCGAACTCGGCGCTGCGCAAGGTAGCCCGCGTGCGCCTGACGAACGGGATTGAGGTCACCACCTACATTCCCGGCATCGGCCATAACCTGCAGGAGCACTCGATTGTGCTGATCCGCGGCGGCCGCGTGAAGGATCTGCCCGGCGTCCGCTATCACGTGGTGCGGGGCACGCTGGATTCGGTGGGCGTGAACGAGCGCAAGCAGAGCCGGTCGAAGTATGGAGCCAAGCGCGCCAAAGGCGGCGCGGCGACAGGCAAGAAGAAGTAGAAACAGTGAAGGATTGAAAAAGTGAATCAGTGAATTGTAAACAGCTTGAAACTGATCACGAATCACTCAACACTGAAACACGGTTCCGGGACGGTTGATTGGAACCCGGACTTGGGCAAGAGAAGCAGCGCTAGAAGCGCGAGGATTTTGAGGATTATGCCAAGAAAAGGGCACATTGCGAAGCGGGAAGTGGCGCCGGACCCGGTTTACGGCTCCACGCTGGTCACCAAGTTCGTCAACTCGATGATGTGGGGCGGCAAGAAGTCGACGGCCCAGAACATCTTCTATGGCGCGATGAAGAACCTCGAAGAGAAGGGCGGCGGCGACGATGCTCTCAAGCTCTTCAAGAAGGCGGTGGAGAATTGCAAGCCGCTACTCGAGGTCAAGACCCGCCGTGTAGGCGGCGCCAACTATCAGGTGCCGATCGAGGTCAATCCCGACCGGCGCACCTCGCTGGCCATTCGCTGGCTGATCACTTATGGGCGCAGCCGCGGCGAAAAGGGCATGACCGACAAGCTGGGCAACGAGCTGCTGGATGCGGCCAACGGGCGCGGCGCGGCCATGAAGAAGAAGGAAGACGTGCACCGCATGGCCGAGGCCAACAAGGCCTTTGCACACTACCGCTGGTAGGATGCTGGGACTAGGGACGTAGGGACTTAGCTGAATCAAAGGACTTAACAGCGGGCGATGAGCGCTCGCAAGGACGAAACTGCCGTGGCTCGCACCGTAGCTCTGAATCGTTGCCGGAACATCGGAATCATGGCGCACATCGACGCCGGGAAGACGACTGCGACAGAGCGCATCCTGTATTACACGGGCATCACGCACCGCCTCGGCGAAGTGCATGAGGGCACGGCGACCATGGACTACATGGAGCAGGAGCAGGAACGCGGCATTACGATTACTTCGGCCGCCACCACATGCACGTGGAAAGACTTCCTCATCAACATCATCGATACTCCGGGGCACGTGGACTTTACCGCCGAGGTCGAGCGCAGCCTGCGCGTGCTGGACGGCGCGGTGGCGCTCTTTGATTCCGTCTCCGGTGTGCAGCCGCAGTCCGAGACCGTGTGGCGCCAGGGCGACAAGTACAAAGTGCCGCGCATTTGCTTCGTCAACAAGATGGACAAGAACGGCGCCGACTTCGAGCACGTTCTGGACACGATCCGCAAGCGCCTGGGCGCGCGTCCGGTCGCGTTGCAGATTCCCATCGGTGCCGAAGCCAACTTCAAGGGCGTCGTCGATCTGATCGAGATGCATGCCGTCGTCTGGCACGATGAGACCCTGGGCGCCGAGTTCTCCATCGAGCCGATTCCCGCCGCATTGCAGAAGAAGGCCGAGGCCTTCCGCCTGCAGTTGATCGAGGTGATCGCCGAGACCGACGACGTGCTGCTGGAGAAATTTCTCGAAGGCGAGACGCCGACCATCGCCGAGCTGAAGGCTGGCATCCGCCAGGCCACTATCGATCTGAAGGTCTTTCCGACGATCTGCGGAAGCGCCTTCAAGAACAAAGGCATCCAAACACTGCTGGACGCGGTGATTGATTACCTGCCCAGCCCGCTGGACAAGCCCCCGGTCGAGGGTATCGATCCTCACCACCT
This sequence comes from Occallatibacter sp., assembly GCA_052147235.1. GTDB lineage: Bacteria > Acidobacteriota > Terriglobia > Terriglobales > Acidobacteriaceae > Telmatobacter. The sequence continues at coordinate 924 of JBKQLG010000218.1, read as the reverse complement.
TACCCGTACGGTGGCGCGCAAGCCGGACGACAACGAGCCTCTTGCGGCCCTGGCCTTCAAGATCATCAACGATCCCTTCGGCAAGCTGGGCTTTGTGCGCGTCTATTCAGGCTCGCTCAAGACCGGCGACACGGTGCTCAATCCCCGCACCGGCAAGACCGAGCGCATTGGCCGCCTGGTCAAGATGCATGCCAACAAGCGCGAGGACGTTAGCGAGATTCTGGCCGGCGACATCTGCGCCTGCGTGGGCATGAAGGAACTGAAGACCGGCGACACGCTCTGCGCGCCGCATCATCCGATTGCACTGGGCGCGATCACCTTCCCGGAGACGGTCATCTCGGTGGCCATTGAGCCCAAGACCAAGGCCGACCAGGAGAAGATGGGCGTTGCTCTGGCGCGGCTGGCCGATGAGGATCCCACCTTCAAGGTGCGCACCGACGAAGATTCGGGGCAAACCATTATCAGCGGCATGGGCGAGCTGCACCTCGAAATTCTTGTGGACCGCATGAAGCGCGAGCACAAGGTCGAGGCCAACGTGGGCGAGCCCAAGGTGGCGTTTCGCGAAACCATCCGCAAAAAGGCCGAAGCCGAGGGCAAGTATATTCGCCAGACCGGCGGTTCGGGTAACTACGGGCATTGCTGGCTGCGCATTGAGCCCAACGAGCCGGGCAAGGGCTATGAATTCGTCAACGAGGTTAAGGGCGGTTCTGTGCCCAAGGAATACATCGAGCCGATCGATCAGGGCGTGCAGGGTGCTCTGGAGCTTGGAATCCTGGCCGGCTATCCGATTGTCGACGTCAAGGTGACCTTGTTTGACGGCAGCTACCACGATGTGGACTCGAACGAAATGGCGTTTAAGTTTGCCGGATCGATCGCATTCAAGGAAGCGGCTCGGAAGGCGTCGCCGGTGTTGTTGGAGCCGGT
>JBKQLG010000217.1:0-5108 GCA_052147235.1 Occallatibacter sp. | reverse complement strand
ACCTTGATGATGGCCACGCCGCCGACCAGCTTGGCCAGCCGTTCCTGGAGCTTCTCCTTGTCGTAGTCCGAGGTGGTCTTCTCGATCTGTGTACGGATCTCGTTCACGCGGCCTTTGATCTTGATGGCATCGCCGCCGCCGTCGATGATGGTGGTGTTGTCCTTGTCGATGGTGATGCGCTTGGCCTTGCCCAGATCTTCGAGCTTCACGCCTTCCAGCTTGATGCCCAAGTCTTCGGTGATGGCCTTGCCGCCGGTCAGAATCGCCACGTCGCCCAGAATCGCCTTGCGACGGTCGCCGAAGCCCGGAGCCTTGACGGCAGCCACGTTCAGCGTGCCGCGCAGCTTATTGACTACCAAGGTCGCCAGGGCTTCGCCCTCAACATCCTCGGCGATGATGAGTAGCGGCTTGCCGCCGCGCGCAACCTGCTCCAGCAGGGGCAGAAGGTCCTTCATCGCGCTGATCTTCTTCTCGTAGATCAGGATGTAAGGTTCTTCCAGAATCACTTCCAGGCGCTCGGCGTCGGTGACGAAGTAAGGGCTCAGATAGCCGCGGTCAAACTGCATTCCGTCGACCGTCTCCAGGCCGGTGTGCATCGTCTTCGACTCTTCGATGGTGATCACGCCGTCCTTGCCCACAACCTTGACCGCCTCGGCGATGATGTCGCCGATCTCCTGGTCGCCGTTGGCCGAGATCGCGCCCACCTGGGCAACGGAACTCGGGTCCACCGGCTTCGACAGTTCGCCCAGGGCTCCGCCTGTGGTCCACTTGCCGTCCTTGTCGCGCGTGCCGATGATCACCGTCACGGCCTTCTCGATGCCGCGGCGAAGAGCCATCGGATTCGCTCCGGCGGCTACCGTCTTCACGCCTTCGCGGAAGATCGACTGCGCCAGAACCGTCGCCGTCGTGGTGCCGTCGCCGGCCACGTCTGAAGTCTTGGACGCGACTTCCTTGACGAGCTGCGCGCCGACATTCTCCATCGGGTCCTTCAGCTCAATTTCTTTGGCCACTGTTACGCCGTCCTTGGTGATGGTCGGCGATCCGAACTTCTTCTCGATGACCACGTTCCGGCCCTTGGGCCCGAGCGTCGCCTTCACGGCGTCCGCCAGCGTGTTCACGCCGCGCAGGATCGCCTGACGGGATTCCTCACCGTGCAAAATCTGCTTTGCCATTTCTGTATCTCTCCTTGTTCCTGTTGTTAGCCGCCAGCCGTCAGCTTTCAGCTTTCGGCTATCAGCTTTCGATGATCAGTGTTCAGTTATCAAATTCGCGCTCTGTCATCAGCAAACCCGGTTTTCGTCCGGCGCTCTTGGCTGATGGCTGAAAGCTGATAGCTGAAAGCTATTTCTTGACGATGCCGAGGACTTCTTCCTCGCGCATAATCAGGAACTCCTCGCCGTCGAGTTTGATCTCGGTGCCGGAGTACTTGCCAAACAAAATCTTGTCTCCCGCCTTAACGTCTAGCGGGAAGACCTTGCCTTCGTCATTCGACTTGCCCTTGCCGACGGCGATCACTTCGCCTTCCTGGGGCTTCTCTTTGGCGCTGTCGGGGATAATGATGCCCCCACGGATGGTTTCGCCCTCTTCCATACGGCGGACGAGGATGCGGTCATGAAGCGGTGTAAACTTGGTTGTTGCTTCCATTGCTTCGCTTCTCCTTCACACGCGGAGAGGGTGAACCCCGCCGCGAGATTTGAGTTGGATTGATAAAAACGATTTGGAATCCGCAGGTTGCCGCTCCAATACCCGGAACGGCGTACCTGGACGAGCAGTTCATCCAGCACGATGCTAGCACTCTCGCCTTCCAATTGCTAACGATAGGCAACTCGACGGCATTTTGTCAAGAGGCGCGGCAGAAATCTGAGTGAGACATACTCATATTGTATGAATCTTCTAATAAAATGCCTGCAAATCTCCTTCAGTTGCTGGCGTGGCAGCATGGCGCACACTAATGCCAGGCGCTGGGAATCTCCTTAGTGGGCGCGGCAACGATTTACAATTGTGCCATGCGTTACCGTTCTCTTTTCCGACTCAGCACCGTCGTTGCCGTCACAGCCCTGATCGTCAGCACGCTTGCCGCCGGCGCCCAGCAAAGCCCCGCCAAGCGCGGCCGTAAGTTCAAGATGCCTCCGCCCACCGCGCGCATCGAGGTCACTGTCTTGCGCGACTCGAGCGGCAAGCCCATCGAGAACGCCTCCGTTATCTTTCACGAGGTGGAGGGCAACAAAGAGACCGGCAACATGGAGCTGAAGACCAACGAGGATGGCAAGACCATCATCGATGTGCTGCCTATCGGCACTACAGCGCGCATGCAGATCATCGCCAAGGGCTTTCAGACCTTTGGAGACGACTACAAGATCGATAAAGACCAGATGGCCATTGAAATCCGCATGAAGCGCCCCGGCGAGCAGTACTCGATCTACAAGCCGCACCCTGAGACGAGTGAGGGCGGCAAGGATTCCGCCAAGCCGGCCAATCCGCCCGCGCCCGCGCCGAAAGACAATTCAGCCGCGCCACCGGATGCGCCGCCCAGCCAGCCGCAGACGAAGTAATCAAGCGTCAACAACCATGACCAGTCAATTCCTCCTCGGCAAATCGGCACTGGTCACGGGCGGCGCGCGGCGCTTGGGCCGGGGGATTGCGCTGGCCCTGGCCGAGGCCGGCGCGAACGTGGCGATCACCTTCCGCAATTCCCGCGCCGAAGCCGCCGAGACCGCCCGCGCGATTGAAAGTCTTGGTTGCCGCGCGCTGGCCATCGAGTGCGATGTGCGCTCCGAGGCCTCGGTGCGCGCCGCCGTCACAGCGGCCGTGGGCTCTTTCGGGCGGCTCGATCTCGTCGTGAACAATGCCGCCGTCTTCAACTCCGCTCCGCTCGACTCGCTCACCCTCGAGCAATGGGATGCAGTCTTCGAGACCAATGCACGCGGGCCGTTTCTGTTGGCGCGCGAGGCGCTCCCGCATCTGCGCGCTACTGAGGGCCGGATCGTCAACATCGGCTCGCTGGGCGGGATGCACGCCTGGCCCAATCACGCGCATTATTGCGCATCGAAGGCCGCGCTGCACTCGCTGACTCTCTCGATGGCCAAGAGCTTTGCTCCCCAGGTGAGCGTCAACTGCGTCGCGCCCGGATGGATTGCTCTGCAAGAGAACGATCTATCGAAAGAGGCGCATTTTGCGGCCAAGACGCCGATGCGGCGCAACGGCAGTGTGGACGACGTGGCCCAGGCGGTGCTCTTCTTTGCTGCCGGGCCGCACTTCATTACCGGCCAGGTGCTGGCCGTGGATGGCGGGCTGGGGCTGTAGGGTCTGGTTTCCCGGTTGTAAACCGCGCACTGCTATCGCCCAAACAGCCGCTTGAAAAAGCCGCCTTTGCCGGAGCCGGGAGCATCATTGTCTGAATCCTTGCGTGGCGGACTGGCAAACCTCCTGGCGTGGAACTTCATCGGCACGTACTCCCATAGTCCCAACGGCTCGGGCTGCGGCGGCCACGGCGCTCCCTCGACGGCGGCCAGCGGGTTGGCCACGCACAGCCGTTCCGCCGTCTCCACGCCGGCGCGCTGCGCTATATAGTCGTAGCCCTTCTTCAAGTGCGGCGGACGTCCGGTGATGCTGTGCGCGTCAGTTGCAATAAAATGGATCCAGTTGCGCTCCAGCAGCTCATTGGAAAAGGCCTCAGCCATCTTGCCGAAGCGCCCATAGAGCGAGCTGGAGGTGACCTGCACTAAGCTGCCTTTGCGGATCATCTCCGCCAGCATCTCCGGATTGCCCAGCAGCGCGGGATACCGCTCCGGATGAGTGATGATCAACGTGTAGCCCACCGATTGCAGCATGAACATGGCGTCCACAATCTGCGGTGGGATTGCGGTATTGGAGAATTCGATCAGCAGGTAGCCCTTGCCGTCGATCGAATAGCGGAAGGGATTGGCCGCGGCCTCGTAGATATTCTCCGCGGTCATGTGGAAGTCGCAGGCCAGGCTCAGGCCCATCCAGCCATTCAGCTCCGCGCATAACTCCGCGTAACGCTCTTCGATAAGCGGGGCATTCCAGGGGTACTGCGAACTGGCGTGGGGGGTGCAGACGATGTGCGTCACGCCGTTCTCCGCCGAGACCCGCGCCATCTCCAGCGAGGTCTCCAGGTCCGGCGATCCGTCGTCCACTTCGTAGAGCAGATGATGATGGATGTCAATCATGGCGAGCCAACTTCCAACTCATTGCAGGGTACTTTCGCCAGCGTTCAGCCGTCAGCTATCAGCTATCAGCCATGAACTGCCAGCACCGCGATCATCGAAGCGAAGACCTGCCAGCCGTCCGCCGAACCCAGGATCAGCTCGCTTGACCGGTCCGGATGGGGCATCATTCCCAGCACGTTTCTTTTGGCGTTCAGGATGCCCGCTATGTTGCTCAACGACCCGTTGGGATTCGCCTCCGGCGTGATTTCGCCCTGGGGTGTGGCGTAGCGGAAGGCGATGCGATCCTCGGCTTCGAGCCGGTGCAACTCCTCCGGTGTGCAGAAGTAGTTGCCTTCCATGTGCCCGATCGGCATTTGCAGCACCTCGCCTTTGGCAAGCTGGTTCGTAAATGGACTATCGGCGGTTTCAGTGCGCAGATGAACCTGCTTGCAGATATACTTAAGCCCGGCATTGCGCATCAGCGCGCCGGGCAGCAGGCCGGCTTCGGTCAGAATCTGGAAGCCGTTGCAGATGCCCAGCACCAGGCCGCCGCCGCCGGCAAAGCGCTTGACCGACTGCATCACCGGCGAAAAGCGCGCGATGGCTCCGGTGCGCAGGTAGTCGCCGTAAGCAAAGCCGCCGGGAACCACCACCGCGTCGACACCCTGCAAATCCTCGCTGTCGTGCCAGAGAAAGGTGACAGGCTGGTGAGCCACTTCGGCAATCACGTTGTAGGTGTCGTGGTCGCAGTTGGAGCCGGGAAAGACTAAAACGCCAAATTTCATGCCTCTAGGGTATCAGCTTCCTGGCGCTGTGCGGGCAGGCGCCGCGGCGGCGTCGGCTTGCCGGGGGCGGAAGGCGATTTTATGCCAGAGCCGATCAATCTCCCGCCCGAGGCTCCCCCCTTGGCGCTCCGGCCGGATACTCTCGCCCGGCGGC
>JBKQLG010000216.1:0-64013 GCA_052147235.1 Occallatibacter sp. | reverse complement strand
CAGTACAACGTGCTGGCCATGAGCGGCCGCGCCGTGGAAGCCGCCGGCGACGTGAATACGCTCTTGCTCGACAAGACCGGAACCATCACACTGGGCAATCGCCAGGCTGTGGAATTCATCCCCGCACCCGATGTGAGCCAGGAGCGGCTGGCTAACGCTGCGCAGCTTGCCTCGCTCTCCGACGAAACTCCCGAAGGCCGCTCGATTGTTGTATTGGCTAAGGAAAAGTACAACCTGCGCGGCCGCGATCTGGGCGGCATTCACGCCGAGTTTGTGCCCTTCACCGCGCAGACCCGCATGAGCGGCGTGAATCTTCCCGGCACGCGCATCCGCAAGGGCTCGGCGGACGCCATCGCGCGCTTCCTCGAGGAGCAGGGCACGTCGCTGCCGCAAAAAGTTCGCGATTCCGTCGAGGAGATCGCGCGCCTGGGCGGAACGCCTCTGGTTGTCGCCGAGAATTCCTCCGCGCTCGGCGTCATTTATCTGAAGGATGTCGTCAAGGGCGGCTTGAAGGAGCGCCTTGCACGCCTGCGCGCCATGGGCATCAGCAGCATCATGATTACAGGCGACAATCCGCTGACTGCGGCCGTAATCGCGCGCGAAGCCGGCGTGGACGACTTCCTTGCCGAGGCCAAACCCAAGGACAAGATGGACCTGATCAAGCGCGAGCAGAGCAAGGGCAAGCTGGTGGCCATGACCGGCGACGGCACCAACGACGCGCCCGCGCTGGCCCAGGCCGACGTTGGCGTGGCAATGAACTCCGGCACGCAAGCCGCCAAGGAAGCCGGCAACATGGTCGATCTCGACTCCAATCCCACCAAGCTGATCGAGATTGTCGAGATCGGAAAACAACTGCTGATGACGCGGGGCGCGTTGACCACCTTCTCCATTGCCAATGATGTGGCCAAGTACTTTGCCATTATCCCCGCCATGTTCGCCGGAGTTTTCCCGGTGCTGGGAGTGCTCAATATCATGTACCTGCACTCGCCGGAGTCGGCCATTCTCTCGGCGGTCATCTTCAACGCCGTCATCATCGTCGCGCTGATTCCGCTGGCGCTCAAAGGGGTGAAATACGAGCCCAAGGCGGCCGATATCCTGTTGCGCAACAACCTGCTGCTCTACGGAGTGGGTGGCATTATCATCCCCTTCATCGGCATCAAGGCAATCGACTGGGTGCTGGTAGCCATGCATCTGGCGTAATGAATTCATAGTCGGGTTGAACGGTACAGGCTTTAGCCCCTGAGGGTTGTTTGAGGAGAAACAAAAAATGCACTCCGTCTGGAAGACATCGATTCGCTTCACACTCGTGACCACGCTGCTGCTAGGCCTTGGCTATCCGCTGCTGGTCACCGGCATCGCCAAAGTGATCTTCCCGCACCAAGCCGGCGGAAGCCTTATTCAGCTCAACGACGGCACGGTTATAGGTTCCGTGCTGCTGGCGCAGAGCTTCGTGAGCGACCGTTACTTCCATCCCCGCCCCTCGGCTGCCGGCAATGGCTATGACGCCACAGCATCGGGCGGCACCAACCTGGCCCAATCCAACAAGACTCTGGTCACGCGCATCCAGGGCGACATCGACAAGCTGGCCGCGCAAAATCCAGGCAAGCCGGTGCCGATTGATCTGGTGACCACTTCCGCCTCCGGTCTCGATCCCGATATCACGCCAGACAACGCCTACTACCAGGCTCCGCGCGTGGCCAAGGCGCGCAACCTGAGCGAAGAGAGCGTAAACAAGCTCATCGCGCAGCAGATTACTCCGCGCCAGTTGGGCCTGCTCGGCGAACCCCGCGTCAATGTGCTCGCGCTGAACCTCGCTCTCGACAAGCTCACAAAGTAAACTCGCTTCTCTTCCTATCCTGCCCCCGGTCCCACCGGGGGTTCTTTTTTGCCGTGAATCCGGCGTATAGCGGTTCTCCAATTGCTGTACACCGAAACCACGCCGCTGAGTGGCTGTTTTCCCAAAAAAAGCCACCTTCGATACAACCGGTAAGGACATATGTATTGGAGAACCGCTCTTAGCGACATGCTTGAAATACGCGCTAGATTCCCAGGCGCGCTTTCAGAGCGCGGACGCGATCGCGGGCAACGGGAATCTGCGTGCGCCGGTCGTCTTTTAGCGAGAGGATAACCTTGCCGGCGAACCACGAATTCACCTCGTGAATCCATTCCACATTCACCAGCGCGGAGCGATGTACGCGCAGAAACTTTGCCGGATCGAGCCGCCGCTCCAGCTCGGCGATGGTTTGATCGACGCAATGCTGGCGTCCGTTCGCTACAGCGTAGGTGAGCTTGTCGCTGGCAATAAAGTGCGTGACCGAATCCAGGTCGAGAAATGAAATGCGCTCGCCCACGCGCGAGGCGATGCGGCGCGGATACTCGGTCCGCACACCGCGCAGCGACGCTGCCAGTTCCTTGAGCAGCGCGGGCAGCTCTGGATTGCGCTGCCAATCCTGCCTGGCTGATGGACGCAGCCGCTCGAGCTTCTTCAACGCGCGTGCCAGCAGCTCCGGCTCGATGGGCTTCAGCAGGTAATCGATGGAGTTGACCTCGAAGGCCTTGAGCGCATATTCGTCGTACGCGGTCGTGAAAATAACGAAGGGCTGCTCGTTGAGGCGCGAGAGCAGCTCGAAGCCATTCATGCCGGGCATTTGAATGTCGAGGAAGAGAACGTCAATGGATTCGCGATTCAGAAAGTCGAGAGCTTCGGCCGGATCGGTGGCGCTGCCGGCGATGCGCAGGTTGCCGGCGCTGGCGAGCAGGCGTCCGAGGCGCTCAATAGCCAGCGGTTCGTCATCGACGAGATAAGCGCGCAGCGGTTCTGTTTCCATCGGCATTTCCATTATCCGGGAAAAGACAAGCGAACCACTGTCTTTTCGTTTTCGCGTGTGACTTCCAAACGGCCGTCGCTGCCGAAGAGAAGCTCGAGGCGCGCGATGAGATTGCCCAGGCCGTGTTCGGGCGTGATGGCATCCAGCGAGAAGCCGGGGCCGTCGTCGCTGACTTCAAGCAGGATGCGGCCGGCTTCTTCCGAGCCATGGATGTGAATCGTTGCGCCCTGGCTGCGCTCTGAGACAACATGCTTCACGGCGTTTTCCACCAGCGATTGCAGCGCCAGCGGAGGCACATTCGCGTCGTGAAGAGCTTCGGGAATCTCGATTTCATAACGCAGGCGTGGGCCGAAGCGCGTCTGCTCGATCTCCAGATAGTCGCGCACGATCTTGAGTTCCTGGCTGAGCGGCGCCAGGCCGCTGTGATTGGCGTTGAGCGAGAAGCGCAGCAGTGATGCAAGTTTGCCGACCGTATCTTCGGCCAACTGTGGATCCCTGGGGATCAGCGCCGCGATGGAGTTGAGCGTGTTGAAGAGAAAGTGGGGATGGATGCGCGATTCGAGCGAAGAGAGCCGCGCCTCGGCCAGCAGCTTGTAAGCGCGCTCCTGCTCCACCTGTCTGGTGCGCAGTTCGATCGTGGCGAACTGGAGCTTGTAGAGAAGCGTGTGATAGGCGGCCATGACAAGCCCGGTAACAACCGTGATGACGATGCAGAAAGGAAGGTTTGCCCGGAACCGCTGCCAATACATGGCATGGGGAAAGACCCCCGCAACCTGCAAGAGGAAGCTGGCCACAAGACAACCGAATGTCGCCATGCCTACCAAGGCCAGCGCATACATCAGAAGCACCAGGCGAGGGAATTTGTCAGTAAAGCAATGGCCAAGCCAGTGAAGTAGGAATGCTGAAGGCATGCCTATGCTTATGGAGTAGACAAAAGCAGTCAGGACAGTGATCCCGGTCTCCGACAACCGTATGATTCCCAGTGAGAACAAGACCGCAACGACGAACAGCGCTACCGCGCAAATTGCCGCAACGACTCGGAACAGCATCGTGGTAAAGCCTTCGTTCAGTCCCGGTTTTGGGGAAAGACAGGTCATATCCGGATTGGTCATTGGTGTCATAGCTGGAATCGGACCCCCACTGAGGTTGCCGCGGTGTAAGGCGTGGCGCCGTAATCCGATGTCTTGCTTCCATGTGGCACTTGCAGGTGCAGATAGGATGAAAGGTGATTGCCGAAGCGCCGGTTTGCATCGATGATTACAATGTAACTGTTGTCATTCAGGTTCTCGACCATCGATGCGGAGAGATCCCATTGCTTCCAGCCGGGCAGTTCGCGCAGGCGCGATTTGCCAGCGTTCAGGAATGCATAGTGCTGGCGGCCAGCCAGGGGCGAGACGAGGCCGTCCCAATAATAGGGGATATTGGGCGGGGTGTAGAACTCGCCAATGAAGGAGATGCCGTAGGTTGTAGTGTATTTTGCGCCCATCAGGATCGCGCCCTGTTCTCGCCATGCAGCCTCTCCGTGCAGCTCCCACGCCTGGCCGAAGACGCGGGTGAAGGTGAGGCCGCCGAAGGCGTCTCCGCCGCGGTCGTCACCGGCGATCAGCGAAGTGTCGAATCCATGCACAAGAACGTTATACCGGAAAGCGGTGGTGTCGTGCAGGTTTGACCCGGCGGGAGCCAGCGCGGCTGTGGACCAGGCCAGCGAAAGAGCGTGCGGGCCATGGACAAAGTCCGCCTTGACCATGTCGCGGCCCTGGTACAGATTCAGGCGGTCGGTGGGGTTTGTGGGATCGCGGGGCGGGTCAAGGACGCCGGTCGTGGTGAAGGCATAGCCGGTGCCCCAACGCACAATTCTGCGGCCCAGGGTAAAGTCGAAGTCGCCGGCGGAGAGACCTGCGTATGTCTCTTTTACGAGCAACTGGGTGTGCGTGCCGGTATACGGCTCAAGCGCGGCGTTCAACTCGGCCAGCGCGGCTGGGTTACCTGGCGGAAGATCGAAGTCAGCGGCGGAGAGGCCATGAAACGTATCTGCGAGACCCACCACGCTCGACGCGAGGCTCCAACGAGAGCAGTAGCGAAAAGTGAACGATGGCTCAAGCAGCAACTGATTCTGCAAGAGCGTGACCGAAGGTTCCTTCAACATCGACGCCGACGCCGGCAGCGGTGGCTGCAGGTTGCTGTCGATGGTTGCGTCGTCGATGGCCGAGAATGTATAGCGGAAGTCATGGCGCGGCTCCGGCGGCGGCTCCTCCTGCGCGGCGGCGATGGCAGCGATGGCGAGGAGTAGAAGTGCCGGCAATGTGTGTGCGAGTTTCATCCGTTCACACTTCGCGTGCGCAATTGCAGCCGTTCGCGTCCGCCAACGTCGAGACCAAAGGAGACAGCCAGGGAGCTTGTGGGGCATGTGCTGACACAGGTGTTGCACAGGATGCACTCGGTGGAGAGCACCCGCTCGCCGGCCATAACGTAATCGGGAATGCGAATATCCATCGGGCAGAGTTTGACGCAGGCCATGCACTGATTGCAGCTATCGCGCGCGCCGGAGATCTTCAGCAGCGCAAAGCGCGAGCCCAGCTTCATCAGCACAGGAACCGGGCAAAGATATTTGCAGAAGGCGCGGTTATCCTTGAGCAGAAATGCCAACAGGATTCCGGAAGCGTAGTAAAGCAAGTTCCCCAGGAGCAGCCACCATAGCGGCGCCAGACCCTGGGGCCGGTAGTGGAAGAGAAAGACGAGCGTCGCAACCAGGCTCAGGCTGAGCGCGAAATGTGCATAGCGCATCCACTTCCATGGTCCGAAAATCCAGCCCTTGCTTTTATCGAAGGGCAGCAAGTCAAGAACCATCGCCGTCCAGCACGCCCATCCGCAAAAGCCGCGCCCGAAGATGAGCGGCCCGAAGAGCTTGGCAATCGAGTAGTGAACGATGGCGCCCGCGAAGACGCCGGTGCACACATAGAAGAACAGTCCTTCGATCTGCATGTTCTGCAGAACGAAGAGTCCCAGGAAGCCGACCATGTAGATGCCGATCAGAAACTGGGCCAGGCGGCGGCCGATGGGCCTCTTCTGGCGCGGCAGCAGAGCGTAGAGCCCGGTGCCCAAGCCCAAAGAAGTGCCGATGTAACCGATGTCGAAGAGGAAGAAGATAGTCCCCGTTCTCCGCCACAGCGTTATGGCCACCGCCCAGAAGATCAGCAGAAGAGCCGCCGGAACGCGCAGCTTTTTTAGCCGCCCCGGTTCGCTGTTTTGCACGCGCGGCTTTGCCGGGCCGCTCTCGCATGCTCGATCTTCCGCGATCATTGGCTCTTTCTTCGGCATCGCCGGCTCCGTTTACCAATAAATCATTTTGATTTCGATTGCGGCTTCCGGTTGATTCAACTTAAAGTTAGTTTCATCGAATCCCGGCTTGCCCATGCGTTTTGCGGGATTGTTGGAGAATCCGTAGCCTTCCACCGGCATTCCAAAGAGATTCGTATCCATCTTGTTGTTCATGTTTTCGTCGTGGAACAAGTTCACCGCGTACACTCCCCGCGACAGATTCGTGAAGACAGTTGTGGCGGTCAATGTCCTGGCGTCGATCTCAAGCTGCCGTCCTTCAACGAACTGGGAATCGCGATACAGGCCAAGGTGAATCTTTCCATTCGCATTGCGTATTCCGGTGACGCGAACGGTTAGCGTGGAGGCGCTTTGTACAGACGTCACGGGCGTTTGCGCATTCAGCCCGGCAGAGGAGATGAGCAGCGCGCCACAGAGCAGTGGCAACGCGGCGAAGAGTTTGATTGTCGAAAACATTTCATTATCCTTTCTGCGTGAGTGAAGGCCAATCCATCAGAAACGATCCGTGCGTCCCTGATAGAAGAGCTTGTCGGGCAGCTCGCGTGGGGCGATGCCGGAGTACTCCAGCACGCTGTGCGAGTTGTGGCGGATCTCGTCGTACAAAGTCCAGCGATGGAGCTGAGGCTTGCCGCCGACAGAAACATATTCGTCGAAGGTTGCGGATTTGATGTGCTTGCCGGAGGTGAGGTAAAACTCCGCCCTCACCGGGCGTGCATCTTCCGTTCGCACCCAGTAGAGAATGCGCTGATAGGTTGAGCCCTTGCGCTTGGCGGTGAGATCGAGCACGTAACAGTTCTCGCTTCCCACCTTCTCCGTGCGCAGATAGACGGCCGAGTAATCGACGGCATAGTTGGTGCGGGCCACGTCGCCGTTGGAGGCGTCGCCATTCAAGCGTTCCAGCGGAGTGATGCGCACCGGGCGGCTGGTGTCCGGCAGATAGACCCACATATCGTCGCCCAGCATCAGCAGATGCTGGCCTTTTTCGCGGGGGCTCAAGAATTCGACGTAGGTCTTTTCTGTTCCCTTCTGCGAGACTTCGTAGGATTTGTCCTCGTCCGCTTTGCCGGATTCATAGTGTGTGATCTTGACACGCAGCACATAGGAGGGCCATCCGTTGCGGTACGCGTCGGAGCGCTTGAGCAGGGCATCGGCGTCGGGAGTTGCGGCGCGGCATACGAGAGCACAGGCCAGCAGAAAGCTCACAACAAAGAGCAGAAGGAATGCGCGCAGAATGGGGTTGATTTTAGACATGAGCAAGAGCCTCCGCAATTTGCAGCCGGGATGCGCGGATCGCCGGGAGGATTGATGCCATCGCCATTGAGAAGGTAACCAGCAGCGAAGAGCCGATCATTTGTGCGGGCACATGGAGAACCATGAATGGCATGGGGAGCGTGTATCCTGGCGGCGGCGGTAGATGCAATCCAGACGAGTTCAAGAGCACGCCGAGCAGATTGCCTCCCACCACGCCGACGATTGCGCCCATGGTTCCGAGTAACGTGGCTTCCAGCATGAACAACGCGACGATCCATAGGCGGGGTGTGCCCATAGCCAGCATGGTGCCGATCTCGCGGGTGCGCTCGAACATGGTCATCAGCAGCGTATTCACGCTGGACATGAGAACCATGAAGAAAACGATGACGCCCATGAAGAGGAAGATGCCGTTAAACATTGTATTCACCTGCTTGTAATAGGTGGCCAGATCGATCCATTTTTTAAGGACCAACTGCTGGTGCAGTCCGTTTATTCGCGGCATCAGTTCCGTATAGGCGCGGTCGGTGTTATCGGTGGAATCAAGGCCAACCACCAGGTTTGTAACCCGATCGCTTTGCAGCAGGCGCTGCGCGGAGGCGAGCGTGATGCGCAGATAGCGCGCATCCATTTCCGCGAGGCCGGAGTTTACAATTCCCACGATCTGGACATCGACGCCATTGAGCGCGCCGTCGGAGGTCATCGCCAGCACCGTCAGGCCGTCGCCAACATTGACGTTCATTGACTTGGCCAGCCCAGCGCCGATCAGAGCTTCCACCTCGCCGCCCGGCTTGTTGTCGAAGTCGGTTCCGGAAGTAATATGGGGCTCGAAGCCCAGGCTTCTTTCGGCAGCCGGATCGACGGCGCTGCCCATGAAGACCGAGGATTTATCGCCGTTGGAGACCATGCCATAGAACTCGATGCGAGGGGCGACGCCGCGCACATGACCGCCGGTTTTGACGGTTGCCGCCACCTGGCGCCAGTTATCGATGCCGGTGTCCAGGACGCGGACTTCGTCGCGAGTGAAATGGTCGGTGGTGAAGATCTGCATGTGCCCGAGGCCGTTATTAATGGTGCTTTCCCGGAGGTGAAAGGTCATGAAGGCGAAGTACCCTCCGACCATCAGCATGCCGGCGACGCCTCCTCCGACCATCAGCAGTGTCATCAGCGTGCGGCGGCGATTGCGGAAGATGTTTCTGAATGCAAGAAGAAGATATTTAGCCACGGCTGCCTCCTTCGCTGGCGGTATCTGAAACCACTTCGCCATCGGTAAGCCGTACGATGCGCTCGGTGTGTTCCAGCAGGCGCGCATCGTGCGTGGAGAAGATGAAGGTGAGGCCGAGCCGGCGGTTGAGGCCATGCATCAGGTCGATCAACTGCGTCGCGTTGTGCGTGTCCAGGTTGGCGGTCGGCTCGTCGGCCAGCACCAGCGCGGGATGATGCACGATGGCGCGAGCCACGGCGACCCGCTGGCGTTCGCCGCCGGAGAGCAGGTCGGGGCGCTGGTTTGCGCGCGACGAGAGGCCAACGCTTTCCAGAGCATCGGCCACTCGCTGCCTGCGCGCGCTGCTGCTCACGCCCTGAATCAGCAGCGGATACTCAACGTTCTCGGCGGCCGTGAAGACGGGAATCAGATTGAAGGTCTGAAAGACAAAGCCGATCTTTTCGCGCCGCAGCCGGCTCATGCTCGCGGGCTTCAGTTTCGAGGTATCCACGCCATCGACCAGGATGCGGCCGGTGGTGGGCTGATCGATGCAGCCGATCAGATTCAGCAGCGTGGTCTTGCCGCTGCCGCTGGGCCCGGCAATCGCCAAAAACTCGCCGGCGATGACGCACAGGCTGGCGTGCGTGAGGGCGCTGACAAAACTGTGCGCCGGGTGGCGCGCTGCGCCATTGTCCAGCGAGAATCTTCGGCTGACTGCTTCGACGTTGACGATTTCTTCCATGAGCCGCTCCCTTTTCAATTTTTGCTCTTGTTGGAATGTAATCGGTACGATGCCGCCGTGCGCAGGCTTCCGGACGAAAGGTAGAAAAAGCGGATGAAAGGCAGGAAGGAGAGGATGAAGCGGAAGGCGTCGCCGGTTCATCCCGCATTTATTTTCAACGCAGCGCAACTATTTCCGCGCGGCGCTGTTCCTACCTGAAGAAGTCCGAATTTTAAGGAGAACGAAGATGAACTCTCTCACCCGTACTCTTTCAAAGTGCGTTGCCACGCTCCTGGTGTGCGCGCTGCTGGCGCCATCGATGGCCTATGCCGCGCCGAAACCTCTCACTCCCGAGAAGGCTCATGCACGCATCCTCAAGCTCGGCTTGGGAAACTGGGTGGGAGTGCGCTTGCAGAGCGGAGTCGCCTTTTCAGGCAAGATCGTCAGCATTGACGAGCAATCCTTCAGTCTGCAACGCTACGGCGATACGGCGGCGACGCCTGTGGCTTACCGCGATATCTTCGACCTTCAGACGGGAATGCCTATGGCCCGTACCTCGCGCAATCCACTGACTCCGGAGGCTGTTCACGCGCGCCTTCTCAAGCTCGGCATGGGCAACTGGGCCGGAGTGCAGTTGCAGAACGGGATAGCATTTTCGGGCCGGATCGTCAGCATCGACGAGAATTCCTTTGGCCTGCAACTGTATGGCGATCCGGAGATCACGCCGGTGGCGTACAGCGATGTCGTCTATCTGCAAACAGGAATGACGGCCAAGGGGTTCTGGATCATGACAGGCGTTGGATTTGCGGCCGTGACCACGGCTGCCATTGTCGGCTTTCATGATGTGCATAGCCATCAGATGCAAATGCCAACCCTGCCCACCCAGCCCGTCACTCCAATCTACTGAAGCATTCCTTCGCCTGCCGCGTGGCGGAGCGGGGAGACACTGGGCCGATGCGCGGATGCAATAATGGAGTGAGGCCGCCAGCATCCTTCCGGCGTACGCAATCTGCATGAACCTACCCAACTCCATCACGATGAGCCGAATTGTCATGATCCCGCTGCTGCTGTGGATTCTGACGCCTCACTTTCCCTGGCATGCCTACGGCGCGCAGGAGATTACCGCTTCGGTGCTCTTCGTGCTGGCCTCGATCACCGACGGCCTGGACGGCTACCTGGCCCGCAAGCGCAAGCAGATCACCACCATGGGCATGCTGCTGGACCCGCTGGCCGACAAGATCATGGTCGCCGCCGCCTTTGTCGCCCTGGTGGCGTACAACCCCGATGTGGTCAGGGTCTGGATCGTGGTTGTCATCATCGGCCGCGAATTCCTTATCAGCGGCCTGCGCTCCATCGCATCCTCGGAGGGCTTCACCATCGAGGCCAGCGACCTGGGCAAGCTCAAGACCGTCACTCAGATTGTTTCTGTAGTATCGGCGCTTCTGGCGCATCGCTGGTACCAGTGGCAGTTTGGCATTCTCATTGTGCCGGTCAAGTGGATCGCCGTTGCCGCCATCTACTTCACATTGCTGGTCTCCACCATCTCGGCCATCGATTATTTTGTGGGCTTCTGGAAGAAAATTGACCACGCCAGCAAAGACAGCCGCAAGAAGTCCTTCGTGCTCAGCCGCAATAAGAAAGCCAGCGTGCCCAGCGCCAATTGAAGGCGGAAATCCAGCGTTCTCCGCTTGCCTCCCTGGAGGTGCTGGCAGCGAGCCTCCGAGCCTCCAAGCCGCTGTGCGACAATCCACACTAGACCGCTTTTCATATGCGACTCTTTTGTAACCTTACTTCGGGCGCTCTGGGTTTGCTTCTGGCTGCTGTAGCAGCCGGAGCGCAAGCGGGGTCCCCGCTCGCGCCCTCGGTTCCGCTGGTGCTTGCCGGCGGAACGGTTGTCGACGTAACCGATTGGGGCGGCTCGGCAAAAGACCTGCCGGATGCTATTGTCATCGTGCGGGACGGCCGCATCACCGATGTCGGCTCGCGCATGGCGGTTTCCATCCCCAAAGGCGCGCGTGTCATCGATTGCTCCGGTAAATACCTCATCCCCGGCCTCATCGATGGCTTTGCCGGCATGAACTCCCAGGGCCAGGCCAACGCCTACCTCTATATGGGTGTCACCACGATCGTCGCCGTTAGCGACGCGATGCGCGGCGCGGTCGATTTGAATGCCTCGCCCAGTCCCCACCTCTATCTGATGGACTCGGCCGGCTCGACCGACAACTGGAGCCTGCTGGCCAAGCGTCCGGAGTGGGCGCTCAAGCTACGCCAGTTGGACCATCCCAGGGAACTGAGCCCCGACGACACCCTCCGCCAGCTCAACGACACCGCGCGACTTGGTACACGCGCCATCTGGCTGGGCCACAATCTTACCGCCGCCAATGTCCAGTGGATCATCGCCCGCGCGCACCAGATGGGCCTGGCCACCTATGGCGAGTTTGTGGCCACCCCTTACAATGTCGGCGTCGAGGCCGGGGTGGATGTACTGGTGCATATGGGCCGTTACGAGCTGGGCGTGATTCCCGACGAGCTGGAACGGCCGCTGGTGGAAGACTCGGACGGTCCGGCTGCCACCACCGCCTACGACTACGCCGAGCGATTGCCTCCCACTGACCCGCATCTGCGCGCTTACGCTCGCTTCCTGGCAACCCATCACGCCGCGCTCATGCCCACCTTCAGCATCGACTTTGCGCGTCTGCCCTCTCATCGCAACCTGTGGAAGGAGCCGGCCGCCGCGCTGCTCGACCCGGCCCGCGTCTTCGAGCCCGCCAACCGCGCCACCGGTGAAATCGATTATTCCCTCGCGCCCTGGACGCGGCATTTGCCTGCGATGGGACAGCGCTACATGGAAGAGAGCCAGCGCAAGAAGGGCGAGCAGTCGGCCCTGCGCCTGTGGCGCATCAACGAGACCCTCTTTGCCGCCTTCCCGCACTACCTGGCCGGCTCCGGAGCGCCCGTCCTGAGCGCCTTGCCCGGCATATCCATGCACACCGAGCTGGAACTGCTGGTCCGCCTGGGGCTCTCCCCGCGTGAGGCCCTGGCCGCGTCTACCAACAACTACAGCCTCCAGTTCGGCTGGAACGAGCTGGGCCAGATCGCCCCCGGACGCCGCGCCGACATCCTCGTCGTCGATGGCGACCCCACGAAGAACATCTGGAACGCCCGCCGCATCTCCGGCATCATTATGGACGGCAATCTGATTGACCGCGATGCGCTGTTGAAAGTGAAACACTGATGCGAGTTTTTTCCCATTTCATCGCTTGGCGGCGGGGAGCCAGCAGAACCGACCCGCATCGGTTAACGTAAAGACAGTATGAGTATTGCGCCGATTCCCCTGAGGACCATGACCAATTCTCCATCGCCGCTCTCCCCTCATCCCCAGCACGACAAGGGGCTGATGCTCATTGCTGCTTACAAGCTGCTGCAGGCTCTCCTCTTTGCCGCCATCGGCGTGGGCGCTGTCAAGCTGATGGGCAAGGACGCCGCAGAGGTGCTGGGGCGCGTGGCCGACCATCTGCACTTCAACTCCGAATGGCGCCTGGTCGAATTCATCCTCGACAAGGCCTCCCTCCTCAACGATCCGCTGCTGCGGCGTATCGGACTGACTGCTTTCGCCTATGCGGCTCTCGGCATCCTCGAAGGGACTGGCCTCTATTTGGAAAAGGCTTGGGGCGAGTACCTCACCTTGGCCATCACCGCCTCATTTCTGCCATGGGAGATTATCGAGATCCTGCGCCGAGTCACGTGGTTCCGGTCAGGATTGCTGGCGGCCAATGTGCTGGTCTTCATTTATCTTATGAACCTGGTGGTGGGCCGGCAACGGGGTAAAAATGAAACGCCGCCCATGGAAGAAAGCTAATTCGCTTTTTGTTCGCCATATCATAAATCGCGCATTTCTGGGCGCAAGATTATTTATCGGAACCAAAAGAGTAAACTAGCACTATTTGTAGAGGTTTATATCCATAATGTCACTATTAGTAGTGGTTTTCCCCGGCTACACTCTTCGCTCACTCCCTTACGCAATTCCTTCTTCTCCTTGACGCATATTTTCCACGTGCGCAGAGCGGTGTTTTATGCGATCTTTGTCAGAGCGGGTCCGAATGGGCCAGCATGGGACTTTTTGTTAGGCCGTCTGAATCCATCCGGCCCAGTTGAGAGAAAAACAATGGCAGAGACTCCTGAAATCAATCCGGCCAACGAAGCTGAGACCTCCATCGAGGCGGGCGGCGCTGGCGCGGGCGAGTGGGACGATCTGCAAATCGGCTTCAGCGGCAGTCCCAAAGCCAAGCTGGATGAGCGCGGACGCTTGAAGATGCCGGCCGAGTTCAAGACCTTCATCGAAAAAAAGTACGGCAAGGACTTCAATGCGTTTTATATCACAAGCCGGGAGGGCTTGGACGCGGAGATTTATCCCATGCCGGAGTGGAAGCTTTACCAGGCCCGGATCTTCAAAATGCCCAAGGGCCTGCCGTTGCGCAAGAAGTTGATGGCCAGCAACGCGCTCTACGGCGAACGGGTGGATATGGACCCTCAGGGCCGCCTGCTGATGTCCGAGGAGTTGCGCAAAGAGGGCATGGTCAATATGGACGTGAAGGTTTCAGGCGAAGGCGTTCTGTTGAGAGTGAAAAGCCTGACCGGTTTGCGGGAGAGCGTGAGGAACAATCCGTATAACTCGCAGGATGATGAAGCGGCAACGGAGTACGATGTGTAACCCGGATTCGGAAATCCCCCCCAGGGGGGAGCGCGGGCCCAATCCAAGGCATGCGCCAGTTCTTTTCAAAGAAGCGATTGATCTTCTCCGGGTTCGTCCCGGCGGAACGTATGTGGATTGCACATTGGGGTTGGCCGGGCACGCTGCTGGAATCGCAAGGCTGCTCGGGCCCGAAGGGCATCTGATTGGCTTTGACAGGGACGCGGAAGCGCTCGATCTGGCCAAAGGCAAACTGGATGAAGTTAGCCGGGAGTTAGGCAGCCAGGCGCCGCGAGTTACTTTCATTGGCGAGGCCTTCAGCTCCATTGCCAGGCACGTACAGGCGGCCTCAGTCGATGCACTTTTGGCGGATTTTGGAGTTAGCAGCCTGCAATTGGACGAGGCTTCAAGAGGTTTTAGTTTCATGACGGATGGGTTGCTGGATATGCGCATGGATCAGCGCGCCGGCCCAACCGCCAGTCAAGTGGTGAATGAGGCGAGCGAACGTGAGTTAGCGGACCTTATTTACGAGTACGGAGAGGAAAGGAGGTCGCGGAGAATCGCCAGAGCCATTGTTCGTGGGCGGCCTGTTACAACCACGGGGCAGTTATCCCGGATTGTAACATTAGCCGCCCCGGCAATGAAACAGGAGCATATTCATCCGGCGACCAGAACCTTTCAGGCTCTTCGTATCTATGTCAATCGCGAGCTGGAAGAGATTCGAGCTTTGCTGGAGGCCGCGCCCAAGTTGCTCAAGCCCTCGGCAAGGCTGGTGGTCATCAGCTTTCACTCGCTGGAAGATCGCATCGCGAAAGACAGTCTGCGCGAAGGAGCGCGGCAGGGGATCTGGGAGATTCTCACTAAGAAGCCGGTTACTGTCGGCGAAGAAGAGTTAGAACGCAATTCGCGTTCAAGGAGCGCGAAGCTGAGGGCGGCGGAAAGACAGTAATCAGTTATCGGTTGTCAGTTACGAGTTTTCACGATCAGGAAGCGGGAATTCATCTTTGTTATAAGTCAGTGGAGTCAGTCGGTAGCAATTAATTGGCAACTGACAATGATAACTGACAATTGTTCGGGAGGAGGAACACCATGGCGGCATGCGCAACAACCTATTTCGAATCGGGCAGAAGCTGGAGCTCGCGCGCTGCCGAGCGCAACGCCGAGCTGCTGGCCCAGCAACCCCTGCGCCGGCGCTGCTCGCGCACGCCGGAGTTAATCTTCCCCAAGAGCTTCGACAACAGCCGCCTGATCAAGGCGCCCGATCCGGCGCGCGCCCGCCAGATTCGCCTTTTCTCCGCGGCCATCACCGTTCTCTTCTCGCTGACAATGCTTTATGGCTTGCAGCACTTCAGCGCCATTGAGAGCGGTTATCGCGTGGAGTCGGAGAAGCAGCTCCGCGAGCAATTGCGCGAGGAGAATCGCCAGTTGCGCCTGAGTGAGGCGCAGTTGACCGACCCGGTCCGCATCGACAGAATGGCTCGTGAACTTGGCTTTGCCGAGCCGCAGCCGGGACAAATGGTCAACCCTGCCGCCCCGTCCGACGCCTCCGCTCCGGTTCTCGCGCAAGTGGCGCCGCAGAGCTTAGCTACTAGCTATTAGTCTTTAGCTCCTAGCTGCTATCACCGGAGCGATGTCCATGCCGTCCACCGTTCGCCCCATCCCCAACCCCGCGCCGCGCGCCATGCCGCTCAAGCGG
The DNA here is from genome assembly GCA_052147235.1 of Occallatibacter sp. Classification (GTDB taxonomy): domain Bacteria; phylum Acidobacteriota; class Terriglobia; order Terriglobales; family Acidobacteriaceae; genus Telmatobacter. The sequence continues at coordinate 48,290 of JBKQLG010000216.1, read as the reverse complement.
TCGCGCTTCTGGCTGGTCTGCCTGTTCTTTCTCTGCTGGGCTATCCTGATTGCCTTTCGCCTCTTCTGGCTTCAGGTGGTGCGCCACCAGGAGTTCATGGAACGCGCCGGGAAGCAGCAGCAGCGCACCTTCGAGGTGGCGCCGCGCCGCGGCATCCTCTATGACCGCAACCAGCGCGAGCTGGCCATCACAGTGCAGGTGGACTCCATCTTCGCCGTGCCCAGCGAGATCGACGACAAGCCAGCCGCAGCTCGCGCCCTCGCTGCCCTTGTTCATACCGACCTCGACGATGCACAGACCACTGAGGAGCAGATTGCCGCCCGCCTCCAGGCCGGCCGCAGCTTTGCCTGGGTTGCCCGCCGCGTCACCCCAGCGGCCGCAGCCCGCGTGAAAGCGCTGATCGATTCCGGGACTCTCAAGGGCATCTACTTCCAAAAAGAGTTTCAGCGCTTTTATCCGGACAACGAGATCGCCGCGCAGGTGCTGGGTTATGTGGGCGTGGACGACAACGGACTGGGCGGTTTGGAGCAGAAGTTCGAGCCGCGGTTGCACGGCGTTCCGGGCCGTATGTACACCGCTCTTGACGCGCGCCGCCACGTGCTCGGCTCCAGCGAGAGCGAGCCTCAGCCCGGCCAGAACCTGACGCTCACCATCGACGAGAACATACAGTTTCTCGCCGAGCGTGCTCTTGACCACGCGATGCAGAGCACACAGGCGGCCAGCGGTACCGTGGTGGTTCAGGATGTGCATACCGGGCAGATTCTCGCTCTTGCCATTCGCCCCACCTTCAACCCCAACCTCTTTCGCCGCGCCACGCCGGAGCTGCTGCGCAACCACGCCGTCAGCGACGTCTACGAACCCGGTTCGGTCTTCAAGCTGGTCACCTATTCGGCGGCGCTGGAACAGGGCGTGGCCAAGCCCGACGATCCCATCGACTGCCAGGGCGGCCAGATTACCCTTGCCGGCCGCGTCATCCACGACAACCAGGGCGAACATTACGGTGTGATTCCAGTCCACCAGGCGCTGGAGGTGTCTAGCGATGTGGCCGCCGTCAAGCTGGCCCTCAAAGTCGGCCCCGAGCGCTTCTATCAATTCATCCACGACTTCGGCTTTGGCCAGCGCAGCGGCGCGGAGATGCCCGGCGAGACCCGCGGCCTGTTGCGCCCAGTGGGCAAGTGGGAGGCGTCCTCCATCGGCTCCATCGCCATCGGGCAGGAGGTTGCCGTTACTCCGCTACAACTGGTCTCCATGGTTTCCACCATCGCCAACGGCGGCGTCTACCTGCCCCCGCGCGTACTGCTGCCGGGGCAGGTGGATAGCGCTGCCGATGGACAGCCTGTTTCCGACGGAAGCACGGGAACCGCGACGAAGGCGCCGCTGGCTGCACCGCAGGTGCTCAAACCGGGCGGCGAACTGCCCAATCCGCTGCCTCCCGGCGCGCATCGTGTCCTCTCCACCATGACCGCGGCGCAGATGCGCAAGATGATGGAGGGTGTGGTGCTCTACGGCACCGGCAAAGCGGCGCAGCTCAACGGCTACTCCTCCGGCGGCAAGACCGGCACGGCGCAAAAGATCGATCCGGCCACGCACCTCTACTCGAAGACGATGCACATCGCCTCGTTCGCCGGCTTCGCCCCGGTCAACAACCCGGTGATCGCCGTGGCCGTAGTTCTCGACTCACCCAAGGGAGCGTACTACGGCGCTGCCGTCTCTGCGCCGGTCTTCGCCGAGGTGGCGCAGCAGGTGCTCGAATATCTCACCGTGCCCCACGACATCGATCTGCGCCGCCCTCGCGCCACGAAGTCCAACCTGCCTTTGGCCGAGGACGACACCCATGAGCAGACCGCTGACATCAGCGCGCTCTACGCCGCGGCCAACGATCTGCCCAGCGACGATCCGCTGCACGGCGATGCCAGCCAGCCAGCGGCTGCAACCCCGTCTGCGGCCGCGGTCCCATCTCCAACCAGCGCACAGCCTGTGAACGCCAACCTCGCAGCCTCATCGCCTCCGCCCTCTGGCGCGCCGTCGCCAACCACCGCAACCGTCCTTGTCGCGGGCGCAAATACCCTGCGCGTTCCCTCGCTCCTCGGCCTGCCGGTACGCAAAGTTATCGAGCAAGCCGCCGCCGCCGGCCTTGAAGTCGAAATCACCGGTAGCGGAACAGTGCGCGAACAAGCCCCTGCTCCGGGTACTATGGTAGCGCCCGGAACGAAGATTGTGGTTCGCTGCGGACGCTGAGGCGCATCCACGCTCATCGTGCTGTCTACATCCCCTCAGGCCAGCGGCGGGTTGCATCGAGCGGCTCGCCAGTCTCCAAAAGACTTTTAAGGCTGGCAAGAATCATCGGCCATCCGCCTGAAATTGCTTTGATGAGTATTGAGCCGCTCTTGTCCATCTCATGCAGCACGGTGAGCTTGACCACATCGCCCTTCTCTTCGAGCGTATAGGTCAGGCGAGAGTAGCCCTCTGCATGAGCCTCGGGATGAAGATGATGGAGCCACGTCAGAACCAGCCTCCGGTATGGCTCAATCTCTACTACTTCGCCACTATCCGCCGTGCGCCCATCGGGCGTTACGATACGCCACGGCGCGCCTGGCTTCCATTCGCATTCCTGGATCGTGTCGCACCAGAACCGGCGTGTGAACTCCGGTTCCGTCAGCGCCCGCCACAGTTCTTCCGCCGTCGTGCGGATATACGTCACGTACACAAACTGAGATTCAGCCATTATTTTCCTCCTCCAGCTTCGTTTTGAGTTCGGCGAGGGCGCGCAGGCGTCCCCGCTCGTATTTGCCGATCCAGCGCTCGGCGATCTCATGAATCGGCACGGGATTCAGGTAGTGCAACTTCTCGCGGCCTCTCCAGACGGGAACCACCAGCGAGGCCTCTTCCAGCAACTTCAAATGTCTGGTCACTGCCTGCCGGGTCATCTCCAGGTGAGTGCAAAGCTGCCCCAGTGTCTGCCCGTTCTCCGCCCGCAGCCGATCCAGCAACAGCCTGCGTTCGGGGGCTGCCAGTGCCTTGAAGACCTTGTCCACTTCTGCGCGCATTGCCGTCATAATATGCAACCATTCAGTTGCATGTCAAGCGGCCAGCGCCATCGCATCGCTGAAACGGTACAATTCTAGCGGGAGCAGAAAAATGGCAAAACGAGTTCTCCTTTTCGCGCCCTGCGCATACAACCTGGCGGAGACCAGCCGCATGGTCGAGATCGCCAAGGCGGTCGCGCGACATCCGGCAGCGAGCCACGCCTTCGAGATTCATTTCATCTCCGACGGCGGCGACTTTGAAAGCATGATCGAGAAGCACGGCTTTGCCTTGACGCGGCTCGAGCCTCGTTTGACCAAAGAGAAGATTGAGCTCATCGCCAAGGTGGACCGTGGCGAGAAGTTTGCTCCGGCCTTCACCGATGCGGAGTTGATCGAACGCGTCAACAGCGAAATGGCCTGCCTCAAACAACTTATGCCTGCCGCGGTAGTCACCGGCTCCTATGTGACCATTCCCGTGACGTGCCGGGTTCTTAAGATTCCTCTCGTGTGGGTCGTTCAAACCACCTGGCTCTCGGAGTTCTTTTGTCATGGTGCGGGGATGACAGATAAGGTGAGGCCCGCCGCATTGAAAGCCATGGCCGACTGGTTCGTGCTGCGATTCATCAACTTCTGGATCAGGTACGGGTTTCTCAACGCCATCAATCGCACCGCGCACCATTTCGGAGTTGCGGGATTCGGCACGATCTTCGAGTTCTGGCGCGGCGACCTCGCGCTGGTAGCTGAGCCGCCGGAGTTCTCCGGCGTGAAGCTCCCACCCAACCACCACTTCATCGGCCCACTCATCCCCCAGGACGAATTCATCCTTCCTCCGGAGATTGCCACGATCCCCAGGAACAGACCGCTGATCTACCTCGCCATGGGAAGCTCGGGCACGCCCGAGATCGTCGCAAGAATCGTCGAGAGCTTTGCAGAGCAACCTTATTGCGTGATCGCTCCAGTAAAGTTTCAGCTTGAGCAAGTCCACCGTGTTCGCGTTCCGCCGAATGTTCTTGTTACCGATTGGCTTCCGGCGGTTGAAGCAAACAAGATGGCCGATCTGGCTGTCATTCATGGAGGCATCGGCACGGTGATGGCGGCGGCGCTGGCGGGCAAACCGGTCGTGGGGGTGGGGATGCAGATGGAACAGGTAGCCAATTTGGCTTGCTTGGAACGGCTAGGCTTCGCGATCCGTGTTCCGAAATCAAAAGACCCATCCCGGAAGATTCAGGCCGCGATCCGAAGATTGCTCAGCGATGAACAGGCCAAAGCCAAGGCGGCTTCATTCGCGGAGGCAATTGCACGCTGGGATGGTGGAAAGACGGCGGCGAAGATTCTGTTCGAGCACTATGGCGAATCCGGCAATCTACAATGAAAGCCGTGATGAACTGGAAAGAAATTGCTGCGGAAGTGACAGCGGTGGGCGCGGGCGGCGGCTCCGCCGAGCCGGTCACAGGCGTCGAGTACGATTCGCGCAAAGTGAAGCCGGGCGCAGTATTTGTTGCGATGAAGGGCGGCTCAACCGACGGCAACCGCTACGTCGAAAAGGCTCGCGCGGCTGGAGCGTTGGGCATCATTACGGATTCCGCGCAGAGCTTTGACCACCTGCTGGTCTTCGCGCCCGGCCTGCCTCTGCTGGAGGTCGAGCATGGGCGGCGCGCGCTGGCTGAGGCATCAGCCGCCTTCTTCGGCCATCCCGAGCGCTCACTCGCCGCAACCGGCATCACCGGGACCAACGGCAAGACGACCACCGCCTACCTCATCGAAGCGCTGCTCAACGCCGCCGCGCGCAAGACAGTGCTCGTCGGCACCATCGAGTACCATATCGCCGGCGAAGTGCGCGCCTCTGTCCATACCACCCCCGAGTCGCGAGACTTGTTTGAGTTGATGGCTGAAGGCGTCGTGCGCGGCGCTACCGAGCTAGTCACCGAAGTTTCCAGCCATGGCCTCGACCAGGGCCGCGCGATCGGTTTGAATTTTGACGTGGCCGTCTTCACCAACCTTACCCGTGACCACCTCGACTATCACCAGACGATGGAGAAGTACTTCGCGGCCAAGCGGCTGCTCTTCGACGGCACGCTCTATCCCGCTCCGCGCGTAGCGATTCTCAACGCGCACGACCCGCACACAGCGGCGCTTGCCGACGAGGCCGCCAAGGCTGGCGCGGAGGTGCGGACTTATGGAATTGCTCAGGGCGACTGGCGCGCGGCGCGGCACACGCTTACGCCCTCGGGCGCGATCCTCGAACTCGAAACTCCGGCGGGCGCGGCCCAAGTCGTCTCGCATCTCGCCGGCGAGGTGAACATTCTCAACCTGCTGGCCGCCTTCACCGCGGCCCATGCGCGTGGCGTCGCGTTTGCCGACCTAGTCGAATTCGTTCCCCGCCTCCAGCCAGTTCCCGGCCGCTTTCAATCCGTCGATGCCGGCCAGCCGTTCACGGTGATTGTGGACTACGCGCACACCGACGACGCCCTGCGCAACCTGACTGCCCTTGCCCGCCAGATGACGGCGCAGACCGGCGGGCGCGTGATAACGCTCTTCGGCTGCGGCGGCGACCGCGACCGCACCAAGCGCCCCAGGATGGGCCAGGCCGCGGGGCAGGGAAGCGACTTTGTCGTTGCCACCAGTGACAATCCCCGCAGCGAGGAGCCGCTGGCGATTCTGGCCGAGATCGAGCCGGGATTGAAGTCGAGCGGCGTTCGCTACACCGTCGAGCCAGACCGCGCCTCAGCCATTCGCATGGCGCTTCGAGAGGCCAAGGTGGGCGACGTGGTTCTGATCGCCGGCAAAGGCCACGAAAAGGAGCAGATTCTCGGCTTTAGCACGATTCCCTTCGACGATGTTGCGATTGCACTTTCCGCGCTCGGCGAAATCGGTTATGGTGGTGAGCAATGAAACTCACACTCGCAGAAGCGGCCATCGGCGCGGGCGCGGTGCTGGAAGCGCCGGCCAGCGTGGTCAATGCCGGCGCGCTGGCTGTTAGCGGCTACTCGATTGACTCGCGCACTGTGGCCGCGGGCGAGCTCTTCTTCGCGGTGCGCGGCGAGCGCCACGACGGCCACGACTTTATCGTTGCGGCCATCGAACGCGGCGCCGTGGCCGCGGTGGTCTCGCGCGCGCGGGTGGCCACGCTGCCCGACGCTGTGCTGGCCGTTCCGCTGCTCATTACAGAGGACCCGCTCCGCGCGTTACAGGCCCTGGCCGCGCATATGCGTCGCCAATGGGGCAAGCGAGTGGTGGCAGTCACCGGCTCGGCCGGCAAGACCACCACCAAGGAAGCGATCGCCGCGGCGCTCGGCGTGAAGTTCAATGTGCTCAAGTCGCGGGGCAATCTCAACAACAGCTTCGGACTGCCGCTGCAACTGCTGCGCCTCAAAGCCGAGCACGAGGTCGCGGTCGTAGAGATGGGCATGAACCACCCCGGCGAGATCGCCGCCCTGGCCCTGATCGCCTCGCCCGACTGGGGCGTGATCACCAACGTGGGCACCGCGCACGTGGAAAACTTTCCCGACGGACAGGCCGGTATCGCACGCGCCAAATTCGAACTGGTGGACGCTCTGCCGGAGAACGGCGTTGTCTTTCTCAACTGCGACGACTCTTACGCCTCGCAGTTTGGCCGCGACTTTCATGGCCGCGCGGTCTACTTCGGCGCAGGTCCCTGCGCCGATCCGCAACTGATGGAGGCAACCGAAGACCTTGCCGGCCTGCGCGTCCGCTATCGCGCCGGCGAGCGCGAGGGCGCCTTCACGCTCCATCTGCTGGGCGCGCACAACGCATTGAACGCGATGGCCGGCTTGGCCGTGGCGCTGGAAGCGGGCGTCGATCTGGATGCCGCTGCAGCTGCTCTGGAAACCCTCACCGCAGGCGACAAGCGCGGCCAGGTGCTCGCAGTCAAAGGCGCGGCGATCCTCAACGACAGCTACAACTCCAACCCCGAGGCGCTGCGCGCAATGATCCGCACGCTGGCCGCGCGCCCCGCCAAGCGCCGCATTCTCATTGCCGGCGAGATGCTCGAGATGGGCGAGCAAGGCCCCGCCCTGCACGCCGCCTGCGGACGCGCCGCCGCAGAAGCCGGGCTCGACCTGGTCGTCGGCGTCGGCGGCAACGCCGAGCATCTGGCTGCCGCCGCCTGCGCGGGCGGAGTCGCTGCGTTGTTTTTGCCCGACGCCGAGGCCGCCGGCCGCTGGCTCAGGCAGAATCTTCGCAACGGCGACGTCGCGCTCATCAAAGGCTCCCGCGGCGTCCATCTGGAGCGGGCGATTGAGGCGCTCAAGAGTAAAGCGAAAACGTAGGAGGGAAAGTGAATCTTCGCAGATTGAACTGTAGCATTGCGTTCAGCATCTTGCTCGCCTTCGCGGCGAGTCTTGCCGCGCAGAACCCGCCTTCCTGGACCACGCCCTTTCCGCCCCATCATATCGCGGGCAATCTTTACTACGTCGGCAGCGAAGATCTGGCCTCGTATCTGATCGTCACGCCCCAGGGAAACATCCTGATCAACAGCAGCTTTGAAGAGAACGTTCCGCTGATCAAAAAAAGTGTGGAGCAGTTGGGCTTCCGCATCAGCGACATCAAGATCCTGCTTATCAGCCACGCGCACAACGACCACTGCGCGGGCGCCGCGCTGGTGAAGAAGCTGACCGGCGCGCAGTATATGGTGATGGACGCCGATGTGCCGGTGGTCGAGTCGGGCGGCAAAAAGGACTTTCAATACGGTGCCCAGCCGGAGATGAGATTTCCGCCGGTGAAGGTGGACCGCGCGCTGCACGACGGAGATACGGTCAAGCTGGGCGACACGGTTCTGACAGCGCATCTCACCGCGGGCCATACCAAAGGAACGACGACCTGGACCCTCGACGAGTCTGAATTCGGTCCTTCCGGATCAGAAGGTGCCGAAGGAACCCGCACGCTCCACGTGGTCATTGTCGGCAGTCCGAATGTGAATCCCGGCTACAAATTGATGAACAACAAAGCCTATCCGCAGATCGCCGCGGACTATCATCATGGCTTTCAGGTGTTGAAGAGCCTGCCTTGCGACATCTTTCTCGGCGCGCACGGCAGCTACTATGGACTGAAAGAAAAGTATGAACGCTGGCAGCGTGGCGACCGCAACGCCTTCATCGACCCGGAAGGTTACAAGAATTACATTGCTGACAGGGAGCGTGCCTTCGAGGCGGAGCTGAAGCGGCAAGAGGCCGGGAAGCAATAGCGCGGCTTCCACAGCCCCGCTGCCCCTCCGGCCTAGTAAAATCAAGCTGAATCCGCCCTTCACCGGCTCTGGAGGCCACTTGCTTTACTGGCTGCTCTACGAAAAGCTCTTTCCGTTCTTTCACCCCTTCCGCGTCTTCCGCTACCTGACCTTCCGTACCGCCTTTGCCACCGGCACGGCGTTGCTGATTGCGCTCTTCATCGGTCCCTGGGTGATCCAGAAGCTGCGCGAGTTCCAGATCGGCCAGTACATCCGCGACGACGGCCCGCAGTCGCACCTGAAGAAGTCCGGCACCCCGACGATGGGCGGTGTGTTGATCGCCATCGCTATTCTGCTGCCCACGGTGCTCTGGTCGGTGCCCTCCAACCCCTTTGTCTGGATTGTGGTCTTCTCCACGCTCGCCTTCGGAGCTATCGGCTTTGCCGACGACTACATCAAAGTCGTCCAAAAGCGCAGCCTGGGCCTGACGACGCGGGCCAAGCTGCTCTGGCAGTGCCTGGCCGGGGCCGCCGTGGCCGTGGCGCTGGCGGTGATGCAGCAGTTTGGAAAGTTCTCCACCCAGTTGACGGTGCCGTTCATCAAGAGCCTGCGTCCCGATATGCTCTGGCATTGGCCCAGCACCGTTCCTCATCTGGGTTTTCTGGCCTTCCTGCCCTTCGTTCTCTGGGTTATCCTCCTGCTGGTGGGCTCGACCAACGCCGTCAACCTGACAGACGGCCTTGACGGACTGGCCATCGGCTGCACCATCATCGCCGCCGGCGCGCTGACCGTACTCACCTACGTCAGCGGCCATGTGGTCTTTGCCGACTACCTCGAACTCCAGCGCATGCCCCTGGTCAGCGAGCTCACCGTCTTTTGCGGAGCCATGGTCGGCGCGTCGATTGGATTTCTCTGGTACAACGCCCATCCGGCGGAGATCTTCATGGGCGATGTCGGCTCGCTGGCCCTGGGCGGAGCCATCGGAACAATCGCCATCATCATCCGACAGGAGCTGCTGCTGCCCTTTATCGGCGGCATCTTCGTGCTGGAAACCCTCTCCGTGATCCTGCAAGTGGGCAGCTACAAGCTGCGCAACAAGAAGCGCATCTTCAAGATGGCGCCCCTGCATCATCACTTCGAGCAAATAGGCTGGAGTGAATCAAAAATCATAGTTCGCTTCTGGATCGGCGCACTGGTGTTTGCATTGTTTGCACTCACCACGCTGAAATTGCGGTAAGCCGGCTCCGCGCGGCGCAAAATAGAAAAAGGACAAGACCCGAATGATGGAACTCAAAGGCAAAAAAGTTCTCGTCGTCGGACTGGGCAAATCCGGTCTGGCGGCGGCATTGTTTCTCCGCCGGCGCGGCGCTCAGGTCACCGTCTCCGACGTGCGCTCGGCCGAGGCGCTGGCCAAGGAGATTCCCGCGCTGATCGAAGCCGGCATCATGGTCGAGTCCGGCGGCCACGGCCTGCTCACCTTCCGCCGCCAGGATCTGATCGTCGTCAGCCCCGGCGTGCCGCTGGACACCCCCGAGCTGGCGCAGGTGAAGAGCTTTGGCCTGCCGGTCATCGGCGAGCTGGAACTGGCCGCGCGCTTCCTCAAGGGCCATACGCTGGCCGTTACCGGCTCCAACGGCAAGACCACCACCACCACGCTGCTGGGCGAAATCCTCAAGGCCGGCGGCTTGCCCACTCTGGTTGGCGGCAACATCGGCCTCCCGGTCGTCGCCCTCATAGACGACAGCACCGATGACACCTGGTCGGTCCTGGAAGTCTCCAGCTTCCAGCTCGAAACCACCGTGCTGTTTCATCCCGAGATCGCTGTCATTCTCAACATCACTCCCGATCACCTCGACCGCCACGGCAGCTTTGAAAACTACGCCCGGGCCAAGGAACGCATTTTTGCCGCGCAGGTCGCGGCGGACCGCCTGGTGCTGAACGCCGACAATCCGCGGACAGCCGAGGCTGCCGTTCGCTCGACCGCGGGTGTCTATTGGTTCTCCGTCGAACAAGCCGTGTCCAGGGGAGCCTGGTTGGAGTCCGGTTCTGTCGTCTATCGCGCTGCCGAGGATGCTGCTACGGAATACTTGATGCCGCTGCGCGGAATTCCCCTGAAGGGAGCGCACAACATTGAGAATGTGCTGGCCGCGGTGGCCGCCGCCCGCTTGGCCGGAGTTTCGGCCGAGGCCATCCGCCGCGCAGTGGAGAGCTTTCAGGCCGTCGAGCATCGCCTCGAATTCGTCGCCATACGAAATGGCGTGCAGTACTATAACGACTCCAAAGCCACCAACGTGGACGCCACCGCCAAGGCCATCGCCGCCTTCAGCGGCGGTATTCATCTTATCCTGGGCGGCAAGGACAAGAACTCCGACTACACGCTGCTCGCCGATCTGCTGCGCGAGCGGGTCAGCGCTGTCTATACCATCGGTTCGGCGGCGGAGAAGATCGAGTCGCATCTGCGCGGCGTCGTATCCCTCCACACCTGCGAAACCCTGGAAAAGGCCGTCGCCTCCGCCGCTGCCGCCGCGCGTTCCGGCGAGGTAGTGCTGCTCGCCCCCGCCTGCTCCAGCTTCGACCAATTTGAAAACTACGAGCAGCGCGGAAAAGTCTTCAAGCAACTCGTCAAAGATTTACGTGATTAACCTTACAATCGCGGTTTTTACAGGTTGCGGAAAAACGCATTCAGGGTTGCAAGAAGTGTCAGGGCACGACTTTAGTCGTGCCACTAGATGGCCAAATAGAGGCTTGGGCTTTAGCCCCTGAGGGAAAGTAAGGGAACGATTGCACGCTCCCGGAGATGAAAAGCAATGGCAAAGCGCTCCGGCGTCGATAAATGGCTCTTCTTCACCACCGTGCTGCTCATCGTGGCCGGACTGGCGATGGTTTACTCCGCCTCGGCGGTCGTCGCCCAGGCGCGCTACCAATCGGGATTCACCTTCGTCGGCAAGCAAGCCATCTGGGCGCTGCTCGGCGTGGCGGCCATGCTCCTGCTCTCGCACATCGACTACACACTCTACAAATCCCCGCTCTTCATCTACACCGTGCTCTCCGTCACCACCTTCCTGATGGTGCTGGTCTTCTTCATGCCCGGCTCGCACAACACCCACCGCTGGATTCGCTTTGGCGACTTCTTCACCCTCCAGCCCTCGGAGATCGCCAAGCCCGTGCTGGTCCTCTTCCTGGCCTGGTTTCTCTCCACACGGCTCGACAAGATGAGCGAGGGCCGCAGCACGCTGCTGCGCGCCGCGCTGATTCCGCTGGTCTTTTGCGCGCTCATTGTGCGCCAGCCCGATCTGGGCACCGCGCTGGTGCTGGCCGGCGTTACGCTGCTAATGCTCTTCCTGGCCGGAATGCCGTGGAAGTACCTCTTCATCGGCATCGGCGTGATGCTGCCTCCGCTGGCCTGGCTGATCTTCATGGTTCCCTGGCGTCTGCGCCGCGTCCTCGCCTTCCTCAATCCCGATGCCGATCCGCAGGGCGCGGGCTTCCACATCAATCAGTCGCTGATCGCCGTCGCCACCGGCGGCATCACCGGCCGCGGCTACATGGACGGCCAGCAGAAGCTCTTCTTCCTCCCCGAAGCCCACACCGACTTCATCTTCGCCAACATCGCCGAGGAGATGGGCCTGATCGGCTCACTGATTCTTCTGGCGCTCTTTGTCACCTTCGCCGTGCGCGGCCTTCGAGCGGCCTTTCGCTCGCTCGACCCCTTCGCCCGCCTGGCCGCCTTCGGCATCACGATGACCATTCTGCTGCAAGCCTTCTTCAACATCAGCGTGGTCCTCTCGCTGCTGCCCACCAAAGGCATTCCGCTGCCTCTGATCTCCTCTGGCGGAACCTCGCTCTTCTTCACTCTGGCCAGCATCGGCGTGCTGCTCAATATTTCCAGGAAAGCGGATTGAATCTGACTTCGAAGGAGTAGACTTTCATGCGAAGGAGATTACGATCATGGGCAATGACTGTAAGTTCGAGATTCCAAAAGAATGCAGAGACTTCAGCGAGACAAATTTCGTTGAGAGGATGCGAGTTGCGAAGAGTTTTATACAGGAAATAACGAAGCAGGTTGCGCCGCAGAAAGAAATTGAGGATTCAAACGCAGCTTGGACCACATCGGTCCGCTCGCGATTCATTAATCTTTGTCCATCGGATTGCTGCCCCAGACCCGACGATCCTCGTACGAAAAGAGGAGAGTTTCTTGTCGACTACACGTGGGAAGAGAAAGAAAAAGGGAAACGAGTTCTTTTGGCTGCCGAAAGCGAGTGGGTCATCGACAGATGGGCGAAGTCACATTGGTATCTCGTCGAGCAGGACTTTGAAAAACTGTTGTCTGTAAAGGCGACTTTTAAGGTATTAATCTTCTCCTCCATCCTTAAGCTTGCGAAATCTCAAGCAACATTTATGGGACCCTTTACGCCTGAATTTGCGAAAGAGAGACTCGCGGCGTCACTTGGGAATTATGGGCACCATCTGCCCGGAGAAGTCTATATCTTCATCGACTTTTTGCAAACCGGTGTACCTGGTGGCGACATGATCTATCAGTCGTTTCTGTGGCTATCGAAGAAATACGGGAAGTCGGATGTGGAGTTTGAGGATGTCGGGAGGGGTTTGCTCACACGCGCGTGAATTTCCGAAGAACAACATTAATGAAGTCATGATCAGAAGGACAGACGGCTTTTGGCAGGTGGCCCGATCATCAGGCAGGTGGCCCGATCATCAGCCTCAAAGAATCATCCTGAGCCTTGAAAAGCTGTGCCCCGTTCATCGCGGCTTTTTGCGATGAGCGGGCGGGTGCCCAACATCTCGACATTGAGATGGAGGAGCCATGAACCTCCTCTGGCGGGTGGCCCCGGTCTTAGTGAGATTTCCAGACCAATTGAGGGTGCCCCCGGTCCCTCGCCTTTGGGGACCGGGGATGTAAGTCGGGCAGGTGGCCCGATCATCAGCCTCGAAGAATCACCCTGATCCTTGAAAAGCTGTGCCCCGTTCATCGCGGCTTTTTGCGATGAGCGGGCGGGTCGCCTACATCTCGACATTGAGATGTAGGAGCCATGAACCTCCTCTGCGCAAACTGAGAACTGAGAACTGAGAACAGTCCACTGGCATTTACAGATAATTATCCCCCGTTCGTGCATACTATCCATGAGAAAGGATCGGCGATGGAAAGGAATCCCCAGCAGCAAAAGCAGGGTGTGGCGCGCTGCCTGTCGATATTCACTTTCATGATCCCTGATCCCTACTCACCGTCCACTGTTCATGAACCCCTGTTCACTGACCACTGTTCAATGATCCCTGTAAATGATCACTGCTCACTGTGAACGCAACCCCCTCCCCCCCTATGCTGTTTTGACTGTTTTTCGCGTAGAGATTTTGCGTAAGATGCCTAGTATCAACCTGTTAGTTTTTCTTTCTGTTGATTATCCAGTAACCGCAACCCCCTAAAAATGGCTCTTTTTTCGTCAAGAGTGGCCGCTTTTAGGCAAAAAGGCCGCATTTTCTCCCTTTTCGTGCGCCTTGCCTCCACCCTCTTGACAATTCTCTTGCTCCGGAGAGGCCTCCATTCGGCGAGTGACCCGCAACCGCCCGTTAAAGTTAATTACGATAGATGAAGCATCAGAACAATAGGCTTGTGCGCTTGAAAGGAAGCGATTTGTCCCAACTGCGTGTACTCATCGCCGGCGGCGGCACCGGAGGGCACATCATTCCGGCGCTGGCCGTGGCGCGCGAACTGGTCGCCAGCCACTCGGCCGAGATTCTCTTTGTCGGCACCGCGCGCGGCATGGAGTCGCGCCTCGTTCCCGAGGCCGGCTTTCCTCTGAAACTGGTGGATGTCGGCCAGCTCAAGAACGTCTCCTGGCTTACCCGCCTGCGCACCCTGCTGCACCTGCCCTTTAGCGTGAGGACATGCAACAAGCTGATCCGCGACTTCCAGCCCGGCGTCGTCTTCGGCGTGGGCGGATACGCCTCTGGCCCGGCGATGGCCGCGGCCCTGCGCCTCAAAATTCCCGCGATGGCCTTTGAGCCCAACGCCATGCCCGGCCTCGCCAACCGCCTCGTCGGCAAGCGCGTCCAGGCCGCCGCCGTCAACTTCGCCGCGGCGAAAAAGTATTTCCGCAACGCCGAGGTCACCGGCATTCCCGTCCGGCAGGAGTTCTTCGCCCTCGCTCCGCCGCCCGCCGCGCCCCATTTATTGGTCTTCGGCGGCTCGCAGGGCGCGCGCATCTTCAATTCTCACTTGCCCAATATTCTTTCAGAGCTGCTCAACGCCGTTCCTGGCCTAACCGTTCTCCATCAGAGCGGCGCACGCCACTTTGATCCGACCCAGGCAGCCTATGCCGCCAGCGGCGCTGACCCGGAGCGTTGGGATGTACAGCCTTTCATCGACGATATGCCGCGGCATTTTGCCCAGGCCACGCTGGTGATGGCCCGCAGCGGCGCTTCGACGGTAGCCGAGCTGGCCGCCGCCGGCAAGCCAGCCTTGCTGGTTCCCTTCGCCGCCGCCGCCGACAACCACCAGCGCCGCAACGCCGAGGAGATGGTCAAGGCCGGCGCGGCTCTGCTGCTTAATGAGACCGACCTGGACGTTCCCGGCAAGCTGCTGGCCGCGCTCACTGGCCTGCTCACGAGCCCGGAGCGCCTGACCGCGATGGCCGCCGCTGCCCGCACCCAGGCCCATCCCGACGCCGCTGAGCGCATCGCCAACCGCCTTGCTGCTCTCGCGCAATAAAAAGCCCGCCTGCCGAAGCAGACGGGCTTTATTACCAACTGCCCCATCCTTGAATCGATCTTTGTTACAAGATTGGGAACCAAGAACCTCGAGGCGCGTAAGCGCCGTCTGCCCCACCGCAGTAGGCTGCCGAAGCAGACGGGCTTTTTATTGAGGAACCAAAGATAAACTTACCTGTGGCCACCGCCGCCGCCATGGCCGCCGCCGCCACCCATGTGACCGCCACCGCCAAAGCCACCACCGCGACCGCCGCTAAAACCGCCACCGCGTCCGCCGCCATATCCGCCTCGGGATGATGCAAATCCCCGCGCCGCACCGCCGTAACCCGAACGGCCGGCAATTCCACCGCGTGCCACTCCACCATAAGCTCCGCGGCCCGTGCCGCCATAAGCTCCGCGGCCCGCATAGGCGCTACGACCGCCATAGCCTCCGTAGCCGCCTCGGCCGCCCCAGCCATGGCCACCCCAGCCACGGCCACCCCAGCCGTGACCCCAGCCCCAGCCGTACCACGGCCCGACGCCGAGGAAAATGCCGTCGTAAAACCAGCCCGGCCCGTAATAGCCGTAAGGAGCGCAGGCGTAAGGGTAGTAAGCGTAATAGCCCCAATCGCAGACCGGGGGACCATAATCCATGGGAGCAGCCACCAGCGCGGGGCCGACTCCAACATCTTCCTCTATATCCTGGGCCATCGCCGTTGCCGCGAACGGCAGAGCCAGCACTGTTGCCAATAGAACCATGCGTGTATTCCGCATAAAATCCTCCTTGTGCTGACTGGGCGCCGAGTTGCACTGCCCCTTTCAGCTCTTCTTCCGAACCGGGGGCAATCACCGTCTTCAGCACTGCCGGCTCTTGCTTCCCAACCGGCTTCTGTACTCTCAGACAACATTCCCAGGCAAAAGTTGCGGTCCTGTCCAATAAATCTTCGTTTGCCTGCACGAAAGGCTGTTCCTCCGGCAATCTCTCCGGGAAACAGCCTTTCAAAGCCAATCAAGCCCAAGACAGCTAACCAAGCCTTAATTCGCCAGCACCGCCCGGTAGCGCGCCTTGTTTTTCTTCACCTTCTCGATGGCAGCGTTGGCCTGGGCCATGGGGAAGGATTCGGTAGTGGCCTTGACCCCGTGCCGCGCCGCCACATCCAGCATCTCCTTCAGGCGATAGGGGCTTCCTGTCGGGTTGCCGCTGATCGAGCGCAGCCCGCTGATCAGCGGAAAGGCATGAACGCTCACTGGCGAGGGCGGAACCCCCACAAAGCACAGCGTCCCGGTGGGCCGCAGCGCCGCCACGTAGACCCCCCAATCCTGGTCGGCGTTGATGGTGCTCAAAATAAAATCCAGCGTGCCGGCCACTTCCTTCAAGGACTTCGACTCGCGGCTGTTCACGAAGCGGTGCGCACCCAGCGCCCGCGCCTCTTCTTCCTTGGCGGCCGAGGTCGAAAACGCAGTGATCTCCGCGCCGAAGACCCGCGCAAACTGGATGGCCATATGCCCAAGCCCGCCGATGCCTACAATCCCCACTCGCGACGACGGATTTACGCCAAAGGTGCGCATCGGGTTGTAGACCGTAATGCCGCCGCACAGCAGTGGAGCCGTCTGTTCGCTCTTGAGCGCCTCGGGAATCGGAATCACGAAGCGCGCGTTGGCGCGCACCCGGTCCGCATAGCCGCCATGCCGGTGGACGCAAGTTCCTTCCGACGCCGGGCAAAGATTCTCCATGCCCCGGCTGCACCACTCGCACACCCCGCAGGAGTTGGACTGCCAGCCCAGGCCCACGCGCTGGCCAACTTCGAGCTGCCGCACGTCGGCGCCCACCTCCGTCACATTGCCGACAATCTCGTGGCCGGGAATGAACGGGTACTGGCTGATTCCCCAGTCGTTCGCGATCAGGTGAAGGTCGCTGTGGCAGACACCGCAATGGGTTATCGCGATCTCCACCTCCTGCAGGGCCAGATTGCCTGGGTCATACTTGAACGGCAACACTTCTGCTCCCGCCGCGTGCGCTGCAAGTCCTTGAATAAGGCTCATCGTCAGTCCTGAATCCTTCATGGGGTGCAATCAACACGGCGCGATGCCCCATCCGCCGTCCTGATTGCGACGCAGAAAACTTCTTTCCGCCTACCCCTAGTCTAACCCGCCCCCCGGCTC
Source organism: Occallatibacter sp. (assembly GCA_052147235.1). Classification (GTDB taxonomy): domain Bacteria; phylum Acidobacteriota; class Terriglobia; order Terriglobales; family Acidobacteriaceae; genus Telmatobacter. The sequence continues at coordinate 31,217 of JBKQLG010000216.1, read as the reverse complement.
TATGCGTAGGGTAAGCAGTTGAAAACCGCTGAGAACTCCGCCGGCGGGCGCATCGGCTTCCACCTCCGCCGACTCGCCGTTCAGGCTGGCGTCCTGCGCGGCGCGCAGCGGCTCCAGCGCGTTGGCCACTGATAGCGGAAGACTTGAAAGCGTTTGGCCCTCCATGCCTGCCTGCGTCTCCGGAACCAGCAGGCTCACGTAAATGCGGTCCGCCTGGTGCTGGCGGCGCGCCTGGGCCAGCGCGGTTTCCATATCCGGCGCATGGCTGGGCTGGCGCGGCTGGTCCAGCGCCCTGTCCAGCGTGGCGGCATCCGAGACGAGCAGCCGCAGATTGCCCGTTCCCAGTCGCGCCGGCAGCTTCACCGTAATCCGCACATTGCGCGCCGCCTCGTGCCATGGCCGAAGCGTCGCCTCCACCATTACCGTGTCGCCGGCATGGACCAGGTTGCCGGAGACCAGCCGCGCGGCCTCCAGCGCCACATCCACGCGCCACGGTATCGCCTCCACATCCAGATGGATCGAGCGAACCGATCCCCGGCGGCTCCCGTTCGCATAAAGCCGCGTAAACTGCACGGCCGCTCCCTGCGCCAACTCCATCGGCACGGCCCCCGCGTCTCCAGCCGAGGCCCACAGATTCAGTGGCGACGGCGGGTAACCTTCCAGGTCGATGCTACCGGTCAGATGGTAGCTAGTCTCCGCCGTGCTCTCGTTGCTCTGCAGTAGCGCTTCATACAGAACCACCAACACCGCCTGCGGAGTCAGCGCGGGCAGGTCCAGAATCTCCACGTTGATCTTGCGTTCCTGATCCGCTCCGTGCACGCTGATCTGTACCGGGATCATCTTTGCCTTTAATCCGAAGACGCCACGAAGGGCCGCGTCGCGGTCCTCGTTGAAGGCGCCGATCGTCGCTCCAGTATTCACAATCTTGAAGGCATTCAGCGGCGATGCCAGCGTGGCCACCACCTCGGTCGTGGTCATTGGCAGCGAAACCGGCCCGGCCTGCAAAAGAGCGTGCCCGCAGGCCAGCAAATGCTTGCGGTCAACATATGTCACGGAACAGGTGGCGGCAATCTCCAGATCGCCGCGCACCAATTGCGCGCTCACCGCCGAGCCGGGAACAATGCCGGCAATCGCCTTGGCCGAGGGCGCCGTATCGGCTTCCGCGCTGCCTTCCGCGGCCGAAGCGGAGCTCCCGCCCATCCCACCGGCGGACACCGTCTCCAGCCCGGTTCCCGCCATCTTCTGCTGCCAAAGCCGGATCGCCTCGGAGTGGAAGCCACCCATCACCAGCGGCGTTTCCATTGCCTGCATCGTATTCTCTGCCGACGCTGGCAACAACTGTTCCTTAGTCCCTGGTCCCTCAGTTCCTGGTTCCTCAGTCCCTCGTTCCTTAGTCCTTAGCACTTCCAGCATTTGCTCAATCGGCGTGATGCCGGCGATGGGGTCTTTGCTGAACTGCCCGATGCGGTAAGAAAGCGAGCCCAGCAGCCGGTTGCCGATGTAGACCGGGCTGCCGCTCATGCCGGCCGCCACCCCAGTGTACTCCGGCTTGGCCCCATGCAACTGCGCCAGGATCATGTCATGGCCGGGTCCGCGCACACCCCGCAGCACGCCCAGTATCTCCACCTGCATAGCCTCCGGCTGGCTGCCGGTAAAGACCGTCCAGGCGGTCCCAATCAGTCCGCGATGCACATCCTTGAGCGGGAAGAATCCGCCGCCCACAGGTGGTCCGGCAGGCGCAGCGGCCTTCTCCGGCGCGGCTTGGGCTGCGGCGTGGATGGGGATGAACACGAGAATCAGTGCCGCACAAACCGCCAGCACAGCCCGCCATAACCAGGTCTTCATCAGGGAAGTTTCCACATCTACAAGAGTACAACCGGCGGTCGGCTTGAAAGTATTTGTGTGCTGGCCGGGGCGGTTACGAGTGTTTACGAACTGGTTTCTTGTAGCCTAAGGAAGAGATGCCACCTCCCATGCCCAGCGGCATCGCCGCCGGCTTATCCTTGGGATAGACGATCGTGACTCCGGGATTGCGCAGGCTCTCGCCCGCAAGAAACTCTCCGAAGGTCTCCTCGTGCGCCTTGAGAAACTTGCGCAGCTCCTCCCGAATCACTCCGCCGCTTCCTGACGATCCGTACCCATGGATTACCTCAAGGCGTCCGCGGTAGCCGCTCCGCACGCAGCTGTTGTAGAAGCGCACAAACTCCCGGATCGCTTCCGCAACAGTGCGCTCGTGAAGATCAATGGATCGGGATTCGCTCATGGTGCTGACTTCAATGTAGCGGATCACGCTCTGCCAGCGCCAAGCCAGAGCAGCGGTGCTCGACCTATTTCCTGATCCCTGATCCCTGACTCCTGTCTTACCGCCCGCCGCATCTCCGCCACGCCTGCTCGATGTAGCTGTCGGTCATGCCGGCAATATAGTCGGCCACCGTGCGCGCCAGGCCTTCGGTGGGAATCAGCGCCTGGTCGTCGCCGGGCAACAGGCCGGGATCATTCATCAGTGCCGCGAACAATTCCTGCACCACCTCAACAGCGTGTGCGTGCGCCTCCTCCATCACCGGTGAGTTATAAAGATTGGTGTGCAAAAACTCCTTGGCGGCGGCGCGCGCGGCTTCCATCCCTGGGCTCAGAGCGCCCAGCCGATGGGGCGCGCGGCGAACTTCTTCCAGCGTCTCCGCCCCCAGCTCGGCCGTTTGCCTGTGCACCTCTTGCAGCAGGTCCGTAACCAGCGCGTTGAGCAGGCGCTTGAGGGCCTCATAACCACCCAGCCTCTCCGGCGCGGCAGGATACTCCGCCAGCACGGCGTCGTGAAAGCCGCGGAATAGCGCCACGCCCTCGCGCACCTGCTCCAGCGTGAGAATGCCGGAGTCCAGGCCGTCGTCCAGATCGGCGGTGGTGTAGGCAATCTCGTCGGCCAGATCGATCAGTTGCGCCTCCAGTGGCGGAAACTGGTCGAGGAAGTACTCGGCCAACTCCGGGTGGCTTGCGGCGAAGTAGTCGCGAGAGTGCTTGACAATCCCCTCGCGCACCCCCAGCGTCAGGTTCAGCCCGCGAAAGCCGGCGTACCGCTCCTCAAACCAGCTCACGATGCGCAGCGCGTGCAGATTGTGATCGAAGCTCAGGCCAAAGCCGCGCAGGCACTCGTCCAGCGCCTTTTCTCCGGCGTGGCCAAAGGGCGGATGGCCGATGTCATGCACAAGCGCCAGCGCCTCGGCCAGCTCCTCATTCAGCCCCAGAGCGCGCGCAGCCGTGCGGGCGATCTGCGTGACTTCCAGAGTATGGGTGAGCCGGCTGCGAAAGTGGTCCGAAGGGGAATCGGCAGCCAATCGCGCGAAGACCTGCGTCTTGCCGGCCAGGCGGCGAAAGGCGCGCGCGTGCAGGACGCGGGCGCCGTCGCGAGCAAAGGCCGAACGGTAGGGGTGCGGCGGCTCGGCGTGCGCGCGGCGGCTCAACTCGCCGTCGCCGCGGACGGCAATCCCCGCTGGCAGCGCGAAGGGCGATTGGGTTTCCGAGTCCGTCATCGGTTCACCTCTGACCTTTCGTACACCGCAGATTACACTCCCTCTCCGGTTATACCGCAATCGGGTATCTCTCGCAGCAGATAGCGGCTTTCCCTGCGGCAAAACGCCTCCAGCGAGTGATAAAGTGCACAGAAGGTAATAGACATTGTTCGCTTTTCAGGCGTATCATCCAACCGGAATTATCGGAATGGGGCATACACGGAAACAATCACCCACGCGCCCTGTGGGTACTTTACGTTTCAACCCGGAGGCAAGCATGAAAACGAGCAAGAGCGTTGCATTAGCCGTGCTGGTGTTGGCCATTGTTTCCACGTCGGGCTGCGACAGGCACTCGACCAGCGAGGTCTTTTACCTGATTGCGTCGGACATGGCTCTGCCCTACTGGCAGACGGCCGCGTCAGGATTCAACAAGGCCGCGGCGGAGTTCAAGGTGACCGCTAAAGTGTCGGGACCGCGCGGCCATGATCCGCAGGCCGAGTTGGCCGCCCTCCATGATGCGATCGCGGCCAAACCTTCTGGAATTCTGATCTCGGTGTCCGACGTTACCGTGCTGCAGCCGGAGATTGATGCGGCCATCAATGCGGGGATTCCGGTCATCACCATCGACTCAGATGCGCCGGGAAGCCGCAGGCTCTTCTTTATCGGGACCAATAATCTGGAGGCCGGACGGCTGGGCGGAGAGCGCGTCATCCAGAAACTAGGCGGCCGCGGCAACGTCGTCTTCTTCACCTTTGCCCATCAGGCAAACACCGAGGAGCGGCTCCAGGGCTTCAAAGAGGTCTTTGCCACCCGGCCTGAGATTCATATCGTGGATGTGGTGGACATCAAAGGCGATACCAGCAAAGCCTTCGATTGGACGCAGGAGGCGATGGCGTTGACCGGTGACAAGAAGGTGGATGCCTTTATCAGCCTGGAATCGGCCTCGGCCAAGGCAGTGGCCGACGCGCTCAAGCGTTCCAGCGTTCCCGACCGGCTGGTGATGGCCTGGGACGTAGACCCCGATACGCTGGATGCGATCAAGGCTGGGAGCATCGATTCCACGGTCGTGCAGAAGCCCTTCACCATGGCTTACTATGGACTGAAGGCGCTCGACGAAATCTATTTCGCGCCGCCCAGGCAGCTCTCCAAGGACTATAGCGCCGACGCTTTTGCCCCTTACCCAGTCTTCGTCGATACCGGCACCTCGCTGGTCGACAAGACCAACGTGGACTATTACATCGCCGCCGCCGCGGAGGAGGCCAAGTAGCGTTCGGTTTGGCCGCATTCAGACCGATCTGCCGTTGCCATCATCGATTGGAACGAAAAGCCGGGGCTCACGTCCTTATGAGGCGTGAGCCCCGCCTTTTTCATTATCATATTGACTGTGAGTTTGCACAGGATTTACGCGCGGGAGCGTTGAATTATGGAGACAGGCATCCGGAACAATGCGAGAAGAATCTGGATGCGGCGGCTGACGCTTCTGGCATTCCTGGCGGTCCTGCCGGTGTCTGCAGGAGCGGTGACAAAGGTGACGGTGGCGCAGTTGGAGCAGGCGGTGGCCGCGGCCCACGGCGCTCCGGATGCCAAGTTGGCGGAGCAGCTTTCCGGGCTGGAGTTGACGGAGCGGCTGAGTACAAGCCGGTTTGCGCGCCTGAAGGCTGACCTGCCGGGCGAGAAGGCGCAGCAGGCGCTGACCATCCTGGCTGACGCGGCGGAGTTCCTGAATCTTCCGGCGGCGGAGATTCCCTCGACGGCAGCGCCCGATTTGGCCACGCAGCGCCAGATCATGTCTCTGGTCGTGAGCTATACGACCAAGAGTATTCATGAGCTGCCGAATTTCTTCGCTACGCGCGAGACGACCCGTTTTGAAGACCGTCCGCAATACGAAGGTTACCTGCCTTTGCATTTTATCGCCAAGTCCAGCAAGAGCGTGGTTTACAGGGATGGCCAGGAGATGATCGATACGGCCTCCAGAAAGAGCGGCAAGAGCGGCGATGCGGAGCAGGGACTCGTCACCTGGGGTGAGTTCGGGCCGATCCTGAGCACGGTTCTGCTGGACGCGGCGCAGAGCAAGCTGGCGTGGAGCCACTGGGAACAGGGCGCAAGCGGGCCAGTGGCAGTCTTTGGGTATTCGGTTCCAGATCCAAAGTCGCATTACTGGGTGGAGTTCTGCTGTGTTGGTGGAAATACGGGCGGAGTTCCACTTGTCTCGCGAGATGGCAGTCAGGAGATCGATAGTGCCGGCGAGGCGCCGCATACCTCCCGTGAACGAGCCGGCTACCATGGGGAGATTGCTGTCGATCCCGCGACAGGCACGATTCTGCGCATGACCCTGGATGCAGAGCTTCCACTGAGCCAGACGCTCACCCGCGCGGCCGTCATGGTCGAGTATGGCTCCGTCGAGATCGGGGGCAAGAGCTTTATCTGCCCCAGGCGCGGCGTCGCTTTGTCGTTGATGCGCTATGCGCATGCGACCACCGGCGCGCATTCCATTCTCGACCACGACCCGCTCAAGACCTTTGTCAATGACGTGGCTTTTGAGCAATACCATCGCCTTGGAGCCGAGAGCCGCATTCTGAGCGAAGGTGGTGAGGATTTCGCGCAGAGTTCAACCGGCGCGGGCACTCAGCCGGATCTCACCAATTTTCAACCGGCATCGGCGGCGATAACCGCGCCTCCCGCGCCTGCGCCAACTGTAGCTCCGGCTGCGCCTGCCGAAGCGGCACTCTCACCCGCACCCACGCCGTCACCTGTCACAGCACTACAACCCAAGCAGGCGCAAGCTGCATCGCAGAATCAGATTCTCACATTGAAGGCCAACGCCCGCGCCGTGGAAGTTGATGTGGTGGTCACTGACAAGCAACAGGCTCCGGTCACGGGCCTGGGCAGGCAGCTCTTTGAGGTGCTGGAAGACGGCAAGCCGCAGGTTGTAGATTACTTTGAGGAGCACACGGCCAAACCCGCTCCGGTGAGTGAAGCGCCCAAGCTGGCGGCGAATCTGTATACCAATCTGCCCGCCACGCCGGTGGTGGATTCGGTCAATGTGGTGCTGATCGACAAGCTGAATACGCCCTTGCAGGATCAGGTACACGTCCATCAGCAGATTCTTGACTTTCTCCAGAAGATGAAGCCGGGAACCAAGATCGCCATCTTTGTGATAGGAAGCAGGATGCGGTTGCTGCACGGCTTCACGTCGGATAGCGCGGAGCTACGCGCGGCGTTGAACGATCCCAAGAATGGAGACATTCCTGAGAAGACCGACGCTTCGCGTAGCCGCCAGGATGACGCCGACGATCAGGATCAAGCCAATATGCACGCCGTCATGATGGGAGGCAGTCAGGGGCGAAACGGCACCGGCTACTCGCGCTCCCGCGGAAGCCTCATAGCCGGACAGGCCAGCATCGCCGGCAATCAGGCCGGAGAGCGGGTTTCCATGACGCTGATGGGGCTGGAGTTTCTGGCCCGCTATCTTGCCGGCATCCAGGGGCGCAAGAATCTGATCTGGTTCTCCAGCTCCTTCCCGGTATCTGCCTTTCCCAGCGGCCGGGAGCTTAAAGGCTCGCTGGGCGGCCAAAGCTTTGATCCCGCCGCCAAAGAGGCGTCCAACCTGCTGACGCTCTCCGACGTTGCCGTTTATCCAGTTAATGCCGAGGGAATGCAGATGGACAACGCCACGGAGGCCTCCGGTTACGACCAGAAGAGTATCGGCACGCTCTATCAGCAAGCCGATCAGCGCGCCATTGCGAGCGAAACCGTGAACACTCTTGCCAATAACACCGGCGGCAAGGCTTTCACTAACACCAACGACCTGGCCGGCGCGCTGACGCAAGCCATCGACGACGGCGCGCACTATTACACGCTTGCCTACACCCCCGCCAATAGTAAGATGGACGGTGGCTTCCGGCGCATCGATGTGCGCTTGACCCAAGGCAGCTACGATCTGGCCTACCGGCGCGGATATTTCGCCGACGACCATGCCGCGCCGGAGCCGCAGGCCGATTCCAATCCGCTGCAACCGCTGCTGGTGCGCGGCGCGCCGGCCTCCACGCAGATTGTCTTCAGTGCGCGCCTGCAGCCGGCCGCTCAGCAGCCTGCGCCAGGCGACAAACTCGCTGGCGGAAATACCAAGCTTGCCGGGCCGTTCACCCGCTATCGCGTCGACTTCAACCTTCGCCCCTCGGACATCGAACTGGTCGAGGCCGCCGACGGCAAGCACACCGGTAAGATGCAACTCGAACTGCTGGCCTATGACAGCAACGGCGCGGCGCTCAACTGGGCGGGCGGGACAATGGCTCTCAACCTTAACGCGGAAACCTTCGCGTCTGTGCAACGAACCGGCATCCAGGCCCATCTGGAGATTGACTTACCCAGTACCGCTCTCTACCTTGAGGCGGGAGTCTTCGATTGGACGGCCCGCAAGGCGGGAACCCTTGAGATTCCCCTCCATCTCGACGCTGCCGAAGAAGCCAAGTAGCGCCCGTTGCATCCAGGCTATAGATATCGATTGTGTCAGGGTGCGACTAAAGTCTTGCGCCAGACACTTTTTGCAATCTCAATGGAACTTCGCAAGAGGCTCTATTGATTGGGATTCCGCGCATTCTCGCGATATTTAACCCCGACTTTAACTCCGTTTTTAACCTCGATGAAACTGGCGGGTAACTGTTGTAGCCTTGTACTCCTTCTTTTCTGCGTTTCTAACTAAACGTGGAGGAAGTTCGATGCGAAGACTGATCTTATTAGCATTCGCGGTATTCCTGGCTTTACCGGCCTTTGCGGCAAAGGGCATGACAGTGGAGCAGTTGGAGCAGGCTTTGGACGCGGCGCAGAGCAAGCTGGCCTGGAGCTGAGCCTCAAACAACAGGTCGATGGAAGGAAGGGATCAATGAAACGGTTGGGATGGATTCTCGTGCTGCTGATGATGACTGCGCCTGCATGGAGCGCCAAGACACTCACGATTCAACAACTGAAGGATCTGCTGGTTTCAATGCAGCAGTCCAACAAAAGCGATGCCGAGGTGGCCACTAAGCTCAAACAGGTTGAGCTGAGTGAAGAGCTTACGCTAAACACGATGAACAAACTGCTGATTTACGCGCCTGGCCCGCAATCGCTGGAGTATATATACGTGCTGGAAGCACGCAGCGCCGATCTCGCCCCGCCAGCCTCCGATTTGCCCGCTACTCCCGCGCCCGATGCGGCCGCCCAGCAGGCCATTCTTGCCAAGACCGCGGCCTATGTTACCACCTTTTACGCCCAGACTCCCGCTTTGACGGCAACCAAGACCACGCTGCGCTACCAGGACAACACAGAGGCCGTTGCATCCAGTTCGGGCATATCGTCAGGTGTAAAGTCCTTGGAGACTGGCTCATTGTTCTCCAATCTCGCAGTTAGCTACTTCCACTCCACTGAAGCGTCGGTTGCAAGCGAACACGGGGCCGAAAAGTTGCCTTCGGAGAAGGACAAAACTCCCTGGGGAGCAAACACGATGATCGCGATCCGGCAGCCTGACCCCAGTCTGGGCTCAATCTTTCAGCAGGCGCAGGCTGCCGGTAGCATCAAGTGGCTGCGCTGGGAGCTCGTGTATGGCCGGCAGGTCGCCGTCTATTCCTTCGGGGTGCCTAAGAAGGACTCTCGGCTAGAAGTGGACATATGCTGCTTCCCCAATGTCAAACAAACCGGAGTCGCGACCTTCTACCAGGCAATGACGAACGAGATGCCGGTATTGCAGGTGAATCTGAACATTTATGGTACGCCGCCGGGACCAGATAGCGGGGACATGGGTGGCGCATCACAAAGTGTAGGAGGGGGCGTCAAGGGCACCTTTCAAATCAATACTGAATGGCGCGATTTCAAAGCCATCGTGCCTTACCACGGCGAGCTGTTCGTCAATCCGAACACCGGAATCGTGGTGCGGATGATTACAGAGACGGAATTGAAATCTGACGAGGTTGTTCAGCAAATGAACACGCGCATCGATTATGGCCCGGTGAAGGCCGGCGACAGGCTGCTGGTGGCGCCGGTAAGAACCTTCATCACTACGGCGGTTGTACCCAACGGCGAATCCGGCGTAGGCATGCCCCGCACCCGCCGCACGATATTCATTTCCGAGTATAAGGACTATCGTCCGGCCGGAGCGAAGTAGCAGGCGTCTTGATGGAGCGTGCGTGGATTTGCGCCCGGCTGCCGCGTTGGGCTGCCGGGGAAAACGGGGAAGGTGAAACGGCTTGGCTGTGATGCTAACCCTGCCGGACAATGCGAAGCGTTGTTTAACGGTGTAGATAGCGGGGAACAGGGAGATGTAACGGCGCTTAACTTCGTCCGAGTGCTGCCCAAAGCCATTTCTCACTGCATGTGCAACGATCGCAACTGATAGCAGTATTAGAATTTAATCTGCATCAACCAAAGATGTAACCGCTGCGGAATGGGCAGGTAGTGGTATAGCGTTGTAGGCTGCCCACGCACGGTCTCTACTGAGATGGAATCAGAGATTGGTCTACGAATCAACTTGAGAACGTCAGCACGGACCTATTGCCTGGTTCTTCACTCCGGCTTGGCCACGCCCACGGCGCTCTCCTCTTTGGCCAGCTTCACACGCGCCGATTCCAGCTTCTTTTGCACCTTGGCGACTTCTGCCGGATCGACATCGGCAGCAGCCGACTTGGCAGACTGCGCCAGCGATATCTCCCACTGCGCGGCGGCCAGGCGGATGCGCCCGGTCTTCGCGTAGAGCTCGCCCATGTGGTCGTGGACCGTGGGGTCGCTCGCATCGCGCTCGACGGCCTGGCGCAGGTTCTCCTCAGCCAGCTCGTACTCGCCCATCTTAAAGTACACCCAGCCCAGAGAATCCAGGTAGGCGCCGTTCATCGGCTCCAGATCAACGGCCTTGCGGATCATCTTGAGGGCCTCGGGCAACTGCTTGCCCCGGTCGGCCATCATGTAGCCCAGGTAGTTCAGCGTCATCGCGCTCTCCGGCTCCAGCTCCAGCGCCTGGCGGAAGAACTGCTCGGCCGGCACGTAATGCTTCTGCCGCTCCGCCCACTCGCCCCGCATGAAAAGCAGAGTGGCGCGCTCCTCCGTTGCCTTTTTCTCGTCAGTCTTCGTCGTCAGAGCCTCGGCCTTATCGAAGGCCTCCTCGGCCTCTTTCCAGCGGTGTGCGCGCACGCACATCTGGCCCAGTGCCAGCCAGACCGGGCGGTCGTCGTCGGTGTTGGCCAGCAGTCCCTTGGCCATCGCCAGCCCTTCGTCGGTCTTGCCCACGTCTCCCAGCTCCCCGGCCAGCATCAGTTTGAGGTCGCGATCCTTGGGGTTGGCCTCGACCGCCTTGCGCGCTACTTCGACCGCCTTGTCAAACTGTCGCGCGTCGCGCCAGGTGTCCACCTGGTATTGGTAGCCGCGCACCGCCGGCTCGCCGCCCATGTCGATAAGTTTCTGAAAGGTGGCAATCGCATCGGCCGTCTTGTTTTGCTCGTTATAGACCAAACCCAGCCGCTCCAGGAAGATGGCGCGATTGTCCTTCTCCTCGGCGGTGTAGGCGCCGTTGGCGTGCGAGGTCAGGTCCACCATCTTCTCGTAGACAGCAGCGGCATCGTCGTAGCGGCCCAGCACGTCCAGCAGCAGTCCCTCGTTGTAGCCGGCTTCCAGATCATCCGGCTTCATCTTGCGCGCCTGGCGGATCGTCGCCAGCGCGTCCTCATACTTTCCCTGGCGGCGCTGAATCTCGCCAATGTGAACCAGGGCGCTGGAGTTCTCCGGATCCTCCGCGGCCAGCTCCCGGTATTGCTTGAGCGCCTCGTCGAGCTGGTTGTCGCTGAGCAGCGCCTGGGCCAGCGCCTCCAGCGTGCGCAGATCGCCCGGCTCCATGTCGGAGGCGCGCTGATAGGCCGCGATGGCGTCCTTCGTCCGCTTCAACTGATCGTAGGCCGCGCCCAGCGCAGCCTCCATCTTGGCCGTCCGGTCGGCGACCGCAACCGCCTCGATCACCTTGGCGGCATGATCATAGTCGCCGCTCTCGGCATACAGGCGTGCCAGATTCAGCACCACCTCCTCCGAGTCGGGTTCAATCGCCTTCGCGGACTTGAACTGCTCTTCGGCCTTCTTCGCATCGTGCTTGACGGTGTAAAGCTGGCCCAGGACCATGCGATCCTCGACGCTCCGAGGCTCCAGCGCGACGATCTTTTCGAACTCGGCAATCGCCGAGTCCAGCACGTTGCCGGCAGGCGAGGCCGACGACGGGGCGTTTTGCCCTTCGCTCAGCGCGCGCAGATAAATGCGCCCAAGCAGTTTGTGCGCGTCGATGTTGTCAAGCGCGCTCTTCAGCAGCTCCCGCACTGTGCTCTCGGCCTCGCGTGCGCGACCGGTGCGGAAGTCCAAATCGGCCAGCGCAAGGTTCAACTGCGGCGAAGCGGGATCGGCGTTCAGCGCCAGCTTGTACTCCTCGATGGCACGCGTGATGAGCTCCGGATGACCCTCGCTGGCGGCCTCGTCTTCGTAGGTGTTGGCCAGCGCAAAGTGATAGTAGGCCTGGGCGCGATCCGGCAGCGGCGCGGTGGTGTCGGTGCGTTTGATAAGAGCCGGTGTAGCCGGAGCGATCTGTATCGGGCTGGCGGCAGGCATCTTGGCCGGGCTACCCTTCGCGGGAGCGGCTATCTCCGGCATGGCCGGAGCCGTGCTTCCCGGAGCGATCGGAGCGGTGGTGCTCTGGGCGTGGGAGAGCCTGGCCGGCAGCACGAAGGCGATAGCGGCGGCGAAGAGGAGACCGAGGGGCAGCAAACGTAGGTTTCTTGTCATCATCCTTGGGTTTCCATGCCTCTTCAGCCGGACCATCTGGCAAAGAACTGTCACGTCCGGGAGCGGAGAGGCAATGCAGGCAGCCGGTGGGAGCAACTCTGCCTACTATAAAGACGATTCTAATCGCCATTGGGCTTGCGCGGCGCGGCAGATTGCAGCTTTTTCCCGCCTGCATCCCAAAACGAAGCTCGCCGGAGCTATGGAATGCCGAGTATCTTGTGGGTTTGTAGGCTCAATCGCCACTGCGGATGCTCCAGGCAATAGCGCAGCGTAAGCGCGGTATTGGCCTCGCGATCAGGCCCATCCATCGGCTGCAGGAAAAAATGCCGGAAAGCCAGCAATTCAAATTCCGCAACTTCAATTCCCTGTTGAGGATAGACCAGCTTCAGCTCATCCCCGCTGCGCTGAGTGAGCTCGGTTCCGGCCTTGGGGCTGACGCAGATCCAGTTCACCCCGCCCGGCGCGGCGATCGTTCCATTAGTTTCAACGGCAATCTCAAAATTGCGCTTGTGCAGCGCAGCGATCAGCTCCGCATCCAGTTGCAGCAGCGGCTCGCCGCCGGTGCAGACGACGAAGCGCTTCCCCAGCAAGGAGTTTGCGGGCCATGCGCGTTCGACGGCCGCTGCCAAAGCTTCAGCGGAATCAAACCTGCCGCCGCCCGGCCCATCCACGCCCACAAACTCCGTGTCGCAAAACCGGCAGATCGCCGCCGGTCGATCTGCTTCGCGCCCCGACCAGAGGTTGCAGCCGGCAAAGCGGCAGAAGACCGCCGCGCGCCCCGCCTGCGCGCCCTCGCCCTGCAGCGTATAAAAGATTTCCTTGACCGTGTAACTCATCAAAACCAGCTTTCAGCTATCAGCTATCAGTTTTTTGCTCACCGTACCAAAGGATAGGGATCGTCAATCTGGCGTAAACAATCTGAGAGCTGAAAGCTGACAGCTAAAAAACGGGTTTTCCGTACGCCAGCGGATCCTCAATCCCATTCTCGCGGAAGCCCTTCCGCCGCAGCAAACACGAATCACATTCCCCGCAAGGCGCACCGGTGGGCGCGGGATCGTAGCAACTGCTGGTGAGCCCGTAATCCACGCCCAGCGCGATTCCCTTGGCGATGATCTCCGCCTTAGTCAGCGCAATCAGCGGCGTGTGGATCGTGAGTCTTTGACGGCCTTCTACCCCGGCCTTCGTCGCAAGATTCGCCATCTTCTCGAAGGCTTCAATGAACTCCGGACGGCAATCCGGGTAGCCCGAATAATCCAGCGCATTCACGCCAATGAAAATGTCGCTCGAAGCCAGCACCTCTGCCCATGCCAGCGCGAAGGAGAGAAAGATCGTATTGCGCGCGGGAACGTAGGTGATCGGAATATCGTGGCTCATCTCGTCGGCCGTTCGCCTCTTGGGAACCGCGAAATCTCCCGTCAGCGCCGAGCCGCCGAAGACGCGCAAGCCGATCTTCGCGATGCGATGGTCGGCCACGCCAATCGACGCAGCCACGCGCCGGGCCGCATCGAGTTCAACAATGTGCCGCTGGCCGTAAGAGAAGGAAAGCGCGTGCAGATCGTAGCCCTCGCTGCGAGCAATCGCCAGCACCGTGGCCGAGTCGAGGCCCCCGCTCAGCAGCACCACCGCGCGTTTTCGCTCAGTCGCCATAGGTTTGTACCCGCAACCCCTCCTCGGCAATCCGGTAAGCCACCACCGCGCCGGCCTCGTGCGCGAGCGCGGTGCGCAACGCCCCAGCCGCCTCGTTATTGCGCGCCAGCAGCATCAGAAAGCCGCCGCCGCCCGCCCCGGCCAGCTTTGCGCCGTAAATAAACGGCCGGGCGCGTTCGAGAATCGCATGGATCGGCGCATTGGTGGTATGCGGATCGAGCACCTGATTCAATTGCCAGTGCCGGTCCAGCAACTCGCCCAGATGCTTCCAGTCGCCCTCGGCCATCGCGTACGACATCTCCACCGCCAGCGTCTTGATGCTGTGCAACACCTGAATCGTTGCCGTCTCCCGCGCCAGATAACGCGAGACCACCTGCCGCAACAGATCCTTGGCCACCCTCTGAATGCCGGTATTGTAAAGCACCATGTGCTGGCAGAACTCGGCTCGGTGCGCATCGCTCCACAGCACCGGCTGCACGCGAATTCGCTGCCGCAAGCCGGGCCCGGTGATCAGCAGCTTGACGCCGGGAAAGATGCCGCCCGCCTGATCCTGCCAGCCGCCGCCGGTGGTCATGCGCTGCTCCAGTTGCATCACCTCCTGCGAAAGAGTGTGATCGCCCACTTCGCGGCCCGAGATCACCGCCAGCGCGCGGATCACCGTGGCGGCCAGAATGCTGCTCGTCCCCAGCCCCGAGCCGACCGGCAACCCCACCCGGCAGCAAATCTCCAGCCCCCCGCCCAGCTCCGCAAGCGTCTTGTGTAGCGGCTGCCCCTTCACGGGAAGGCCATGAAGCTCCAGAGCGGCGCGCGGAATCGAAAAGACGCTCCCTGGCCCGCACGGCTCCAGCAGTTCTTCCGCACTGCGAAATTCGGCCATCGCCCCAAGACCGTCGGCGTGGCAGCGGATCACCGGCTCGTCGATGCGCCGGATCTCTGTTTCAATCGGATAAGTCCCGCCAATCTCCAGTGCGCAATTCAGCACCGTGCCGCCCCAGTCGAAGCAGAAGGGCGGCGTGTCGCTCCAGCCTCCGCCCAGGTCGATGCGCGGCGGCGCGGAGACGCGAACCCGCTCGAAGCGCCACGCGGACGGAGCAGCCTTCACATCTCCGGCCGTCCCCTCGCGCACCGCATCCTGAATGCAAGTGAAGGCCTCGGCCCGCGCCAACCCTGCCTCCTGCGCAAAGCCCGCACGCTCCAGCAAGCGCTCGGCCTGCATCAGCAGGCTGGCCGCATGAGTCAACTCTTCCGCGCGCCCCTTGCGCAACTCGTTGGCGCGCGCTCTCAAGGTGCGTCCCGCGGTAGCGGCGGGCGCCAGACCGGGCAGGTTAGCCAGCAGCGGCCGCAGGTCCGTGCCTGACTCCGCCAACTCGACGGCTGTCTCCTGCCAAATCCCTTGCAAACGCCGGTTGCGCGCCTCGGCCAGAGCCTTCCCATCGGCGCGCTGCGCGCTCTCCGCCAGCGAGAGCCGCCGCGCCAAGCGCCACTGCTCCATGCCATACCCGCTCGCGTAGCCCATCATCCACCGCGCGCAGGCCCAGGCCTCGTCCGGCGTCGCCACGGGAAAGAGCCGGGCGTTCCACAGCGTCGGCGCTTCCTCCGCGCCCCAAATTTCTTTGCTCGCCAACCCCAGCAGAGCAAGCGTTTCCTGAATCGGCCGGTTGAACCACGTGGCATTCTCCAGCGCCTGCTTGGCGTCGTCCTCGACGCCATAGACGCGAATCACCCAGCCGTTGCCGCCCTCCGCTTCCACCGGCAACTGATGAACCACAGTCTCTTCGGGAACTTCTACCGCCCCGCTCAATCCCGTCAGTCCATGCAGGATTGCGCCGCGGCCGGCGCGCACATCCCCCTCCAGGTCGCATTCCAGAATCACGGCCTCATGACCGGCCTTGCACGCCCCGCCGATCACGCTGTCCAGCACGCCGCCCGAGGCCGCTGCCAGCCGGCGAAAGTTGCGCGTCGTTCCCGCATGAATGAACTCGCCTTCCACCACCACGCAATAGAAGGCCGCTGGCCGCTCCGGGCCGCGCAGAATTCTCTCCAGCTTTCTCCAGAAGATTCCCGCGCCGCTCTTCGGCTTCCATTGGCCCGTCAGCCCGCGCGTGATTTCATCGTAAAGATCAACCGCCGGCAGCCTTTTGAATCGCGCCAAACCTGTCAGTGCCGCGGTCAAATCGGCGTCAAAGCGCAGCAATCCAATATCGACGGCTACCCGCCCATCGTCGAACATTCCACCCGCGGCCTTCACCTCCGCCGGCGTGGGCTTTTGCAGAAAGGTATAAACCTGGTCCCCGGCTCCCACCACATAGACGCCGTGATGGCTACCCGTCTCCGCATCCAGCCTCATCGCGATGCCTGTCGCGCCCGGACGGTCCCACTCCACCTGGCTCGCGTCAAAGCGCAACACTACATCGCCGGAGGCCGCCAGCAAACCGTTGGGAATTCTCTCCGCCCACGCCGCCGAAAGCGCCAGCGTTTCGTCGAAGACCGTCGTCGTTCCGCGCGGTTGCGAGCGCGAAGGCAGCACGCCAAAGAGCTTGCCCCACGGCGAGTACTGCGGCAGCCGGCGCGAATCGCCGCCCGAGTGAACCAGCAGAACCCGATGGCATCCCCACCACTCCCGGTCTTTGCCCAGAACGCCCAGCGCGTGAATCGTCGCGCCGCCGCTGCCCACTCTGCGGTCTTCCGGATCGGGGACTACCAGGAACTCGGTCTCCTCGGGCAGCATTCCTGAGAGCCGCCGCCGCTCGATCTCATCGCGGTAGAGCCCCGCCTGACGCGCCGAAGAGGCCGTGACGATCACCACGTCCCAAGAACTCACTGGCTTTCTCCGGCCTGCGCGGATCTGGCCAAATCCCCGCCCTTGCCGATGTCCATCGAGGGCGGAAGCGGATTGTCGGCATCGATGGAAGCCTCAATGCACTGTTGCAGCAATCCCTTGGCTTCCAGAATGAACTCGATTGCATCGCGCCCCGCTCCCTCGCCGCCCCGGTGCGGAGTCACGTAGTGCGCCTCGGCCTTGACCTGCTCCCGCGCATTCGCGACAGCGATGGCCAGCCCGCAGACGCGCATCACCGGCAGGTCGATTACATCGTCACCAATGTAAGCAATCTCTTCCAGCGTCACGCCTTCCCGCTCCATGATCTCGCGCACCGGGCTCATCTTGAAGGCCTCGCCCTGGTAGACGAATTCGAGCTTCAGGTCGCGCGCGCGCAGGGCCACCGACTCGCTGATGCGCTTGGTAATGACGCCCAGCTTCAGGCCGCCCAGCCGCGCCAGCGTCATGCCCGCGCCATCGTGCGCGCTGTAGCCCTTGGCCTCAACCATCTTGCTGGTAATGGCGCCATCGGGCGAGGCGACTGGAGCTGGAATGATCCAGATCTTTCCGTCGGTCAAGACGCCATCCACGTCGAAGAGAATGATTTTGATGCGCCGCGCGCGCTCCTGGGCTGTGAGTGTCATGCTCATGATTCTAACAAGACTATGGGTGCCCCACCCTCGTCGCTTTTTTGTTTTTGCGGCTAGGGTGGGAAACTAGCCGCGTTATATTTCATGCCCCTTCGGCAAAATCATCCGATAGGGAATCCGAACATGTGCCGGCTGCTCGAGGATGACCCGTATGAACAGAATCACAGGAGCCAAACTTCACACTACACATCCCGGTACAATGGAACTGTGACCAAAACCTCCCCACCCGCGCCCCCCACAGTGGGATTCATCTCCCTGGGCTGCCCGAAAAACCTCGTCGACTCCGAGGTGATGATGGGCCTGCTTGATCGCGCCGGCGCGCGGCTGACCGCCCATCCCGAAGAGGCTGAAATCCTCATCGTCAATACCTGTTCCTTCATCGACACGGCCAAGCAGGAGTCGGTGGACACGATTCTGGAGATGGCGCGGCACAAGAGCTCCGGCCGGGTGAAAAGGCTCATCGTCGCCGGCTGCCTCGTCGAGCGCTACCGCGACGAAATCCGCAAGAGCATCCCCGAAGTGGACGCTGTCATAGGCACTGGCGAACTGGAGGCGATCCTCGAAGCCGCTGGCCTCGCCCCCATCGTCGCGCCCTCGCCCTTCAATATTCTCAGCGGCGACGGCTCGGCAGAGGTTCGCCCCGGCGTCGAATCCCGCGCCGCAACGCACAAGCACGATCACGGCTCCCGCCCCGAAGGCGACCATCGCGAGCAGCACGGCCGCTTCCGCCGCGACGACTGGCAGGGCGCTACCCACCTGCTGCCCACCTACCTCTACGACGAAACCACCCCCCGCTTTTTGACCACGCCTAAATCCTCGGCGTACATCAAAATCGCCGAGGGCTGCGACCACCCCTGCTCCTTCTGCGTTATTCCAAACCTGCGTGGAAAGTTCCGGTCACGGAGATTCGAATCCGTCGTCGCCGAGGCCCAGCAGCTCGTCGCCCGCGGTGTTCGCGAAATCACGCTGATCGGCCAGGACACCACCTGCTACGGCGAAGACCTGGGCCTCAAGGACGGCCTCGCCCAGCTCCTCGACGCGCTCGCCCAAATCGAAGGCCTTCGCTGGCTGCGCTTCCTCTACGCCTACCCCAACCGTATCACCGGCAAACTGCTCGACACCATCGCTAAGCACGATAACATCTGCAAGTATCTCGATCTGCCACTGCAACACGCCTCGCCCGCGGTTTTGAAGCGCATGAAGCGCGGCGGCGGTGCGGAAATCTTCCTCAAGACATTAGAAAATGTCCGGGCAACAGTTCCCGGAATCGCTCTGCGCACCTCCTTCATCGTGGGATTTCCCGGCGAATCCGTCCCGGATTTTGATCTTTTGGTTGAGTTCATCGAGGAAGCAAGATTCGACTGGCTGGGTGTCTTCAACTACTCCGACGAAGAAGGCTCGGACGCATTCACGCTCGACGCCAAAATCCCCAGGCGCACCATCGAAGCCCGCAAGCGCAAATTGATGAAGACGCAGCAATCGATCAGCAGGCGCGCCAAGCAGCAGTGGGTGGGCCGCGAGTTGGTTGTACTGGCCGAAGGCGAAAGCCAAGAGACTCCGTTACTGTGGGAGGGCCGCACTCAGTTCCACGCCCCGGAGATCGACGGCAAGCTCTACATCAACGACTTCGGCTCGCTGCCCGTCCTGGATCCCAGCCGTTTCTATCGCGCCCGGATCACCGAGTCCCACGACTACGATGTTGTCGCGCGCATCCTCTCGGGGCCGCTTTAAAATATTTAGCTTTGCCCTACAGGAATTCGCCTTGTCCAGCAGCCGTTTTCTCTCAGAGGAATCAAGTCTGGTTTCGGCAATGTAAACTTACCCTATGCAGCTTTCGACGCCGCGGTGCAGTACGGATAACAGAGCCGCGACAAACGCATCGGTAAGGCCTGACGACGGACGGACCCCTCGGAGGTCGACCGCAAGATGACCGTGACTGTCAATAGCTCGACAGTAAGCGAAACGCGCACCATCACCGCGGACAGCGAGCTCCCCGCACGATTGCCGGCTGCGGCGCATCAGAAGAATCCCTGGTCGCTGCTCCTGCTGGGCGGAATATTGTGGCGTGGCATCACCCACATCAGAATTCATCGTGAAGTTCTGCGCATCCTTCTTAGGATTCGGCCATATACTGAGTATTTTATCAGCACCCCAAGTTTCGCTTACAAATATCTCACCCCAATCTACCTGGTCCGGGGCTTTACCGTAGCCGAACGCGCCACCTGCTTTCTCTATCATTACAAGCGCTTGCATTCGGCGTTGCCCGATAGCCTCTTGCGCCGGATTCTACGAGAGGATGTTGCGATCCATGAAATCCCCGAGGGCGACAATCGCATTGTCCTGACGATGGGCAAATCCATGCCCGGCTTCTTGGAAGGCGAACTGTCTCTCCATCTGCGAGTGGATGGAAAAATCGTTTATGTTCTCTCCTTCAACATCGTTCCCGGATGGGTGGTCAAATCCCAGGCCGAGGAGATTCTGTTGATTACCCGGCTCCAGGGCGTCAAGGGAGCCTTTCCCCCGATCAGCTATGCAACCAAAACCCTGCATGATGTTGCCCCAGGCGCACTGCTATTCGCCGCTTTGCAGGGCATTGCCCACGCCTTCGGAATCGGCGAAATCACGGCTGTTTCCAGCGTCATGCAAAGCTGCTACAGAAAAGTCAATGCTGCCGACTTCAAGGAAGCCTACGACGATTTCTTTACCGAACTGGGGATACCCAAAGGCCCATCCGGATACTTCCGCATTCCTCTTCCGTTTCAGGAGAAGCCGCTCGCATTCATCAAGCAAGGCCATAAAATAAGAACCAGGGAAAAGCGCGCGTTCAAGCAACAGATCAAGTTAGCCTGCGCAAGCTTCTTTGAGAAGTTTGCGCCCGATGCATCGCGCAAATTACCGGTCTAACCGATCATTGCGACGGCCGTGCGGCTGACACCGTCCTCGTCACTCCCATCTCCGGCCCGCCGCTGTACCATAATCTTTGACCGCCGCTTACCGGCTGCGACACTTTTATGGCTGCCAAGAAAAAACTGTCCAAACTTCTCCGCTGCCCCACCTGCGGCATGCTCGTTCGCTTCAACGACGAGGACTTCCCTTTTTGCAGCGACCGTTGCCGCAAGATCGATCTCGGCAAGTGGGCAATGGGCGTCTACAAGATCAGCTCGCCGATCCTCGACCCCGAAGTGCTGGAAGACCTCGGCGCTCTCGGCGGCAGCCACGGAGACGAATATGAAAACTGACGCGCCCACCCACAAAAGAACCCTCTGGGCATGGAGCATCGCCACCTTCTTCGGCGCGGGCTTGGGCAAGCCCGGACCCGGCACCTGGGGCTCGGTGGCCGCCGTTCTCCTATGGGCCGCCTATGCCTTCGCCTTCCATCCAACCGCCCAAGCCCTGCTGATCGCCCTGCTCATCGGCATCGCGCTCACGCTGCTGATCGGCATCCCCGCCGCCACCGTTGTCGCCCGCGAATCCGGCCTTCATGATCCGCAATTCGTGGTCATCGACGAGGTCGCCGGCCAGTGGATCGCGCTGCTCGGCAGCCACGCCAACTGGCATCACGCCCTCATCGCTCTCGTTCTCTTTCGACTCTTCGACATGACCAAGCCTTTTCCGCTTCGCCGGCTGGAAGAATTGCCCGAGGGCTGGGGCATTGTCCTAGATGACGTGGGCGCGGGGTTGTATGCTTTGGTTGTAGCCTCGCTCTTGCACCTTTGGATTTAGCCATGCCCAGCGCCAGCACCCAATCCGCCGCCGAATTAGTGCCGCGCATCGATGACATCGTCCCTGCCGCCGCGCTGCCCGGCGGCGAGATTGAGCTGACCGGCGCGAATCTTGGCCCCTTCAGCCACGCCCTGCCCACCGTTCTGGTCGATGGCCATCCGGCCCACACTCTGATGAGCCGCCCCAGCTCGCTCGTTCTCCGCGTCCCCGACCAGGCCGGCACCGGCCTCGTCGAGGTGCTCAACTCCGCCGGCTTGAGCAATGCCGCTCCGCTGCGCGTCGCTCGCCAGCTCTCCGAGGGCCTTCACCCGGTCACTAACCCCGCAGTCAGCCGCTCCGGCATGATCTACGCCACCATCTCCGGCCAGCGCGGCAAGCCGACCCCCATCTCCATCGTGCGCGTCAGCCCCGACGGCCGCGGAACCCCGTTTGTCTCCGGCATCCTCAACGCCACCGGCCTGGCCTTCTCGCCCGACGGCGAGCTCTTCGTTACCTCCCGCGCCGAGGGCAACGTCTACCGCATCGACAACTCGGGCGAGCCAGCCATTTATGTCGAAGGCATGGGCGTGGCCACCGGCCTGGCCTTCGACGCTGCCGGCAACCTCTTTGTCGGCGACCGTAGCGGCACTATCTTCAAGATTGATACTCGCCGCGAGATCTTCGTTCACGCCACACTCGAACCCAGCGCCGCGGCCTATCATCTGGCCGTCAATGCAGCCGGCACGCTCTTCGTCACAGCCCCCTCGCTCACCTCCAACGACGCCATCTGGACCATCGAGCCCAACGGCGATGCGCGCGCCTGCTTCCGTGGCCTCGGCCGTCCGCAGGGCCTGGCGCTCTCCAAAGAGGGCGATGTCTACCTGGCCGCCTGCCTTCGTGGCCAGCGCGGCATAGTGCGCGTCACGCCGCAGGGCGAAGCCAGCCTCGTGCTCTCCGGCGCCAACATAGTCGGCCTAGCCTTCTCTCCGTTGGGAACCACCATCCTCGCCACCAACGACGCCGTATATGATGTGGACCTGGGAGTCGAAGGGCTGAATCTCTTCTAAGCTTGAAGAACTGAGAATCGGCGCGCCCTCCGGCCCAATCAACTCACTCTGGATGAAAGGGATTTATCTCCATGAAAACTAGCTTGGTAATAGCCGCGACTGCGACGGTTCTATGTGTTGCAGCCAGCGCCCAGACGCAGCCCCAGGTGGTTCCTCTCTGGAGCAACGGCGCGCCCGGATTCGAGAATCGAAAAGACATTCCAGAAGAAGCCAAGGATTATTGGGTGCGTAATATCAATAACCCTTCAATTACCGTACTTCTTCCACCCAAAGAAAAGGCGACTGGTTCGGCTGTCGTGATCGCGCCCGGCGGAGGATTTCATGAGCTGGTCTACGGGAACGAGGGCGTGCGCGCGGCGGAGTTCTTCAACAGCATCGGGGTGACGGCCTTTGTTCTGAAATATCGGCTGCCGGGAGAACCGAACTCTCCCTACTCCATGGAAAACGTGCGCCAGGATGCGTATCGCGCGATGCGACTGGTACGCAGCCGCGCCACGGAGTGGAACCTCGATCCGAAGCGAATTGGAATGATGGGATTCTCCGCCGGCGGCGCGCTGGTTTCGCTGGTGGCCTATGCGCCGGGCAACGGCGACCCGTCCGCGCCCGACCCCATAGACCGGCTGAACGGCAGGCCGGACTTCCAGATCCTGGTTTTTCCCGGCGGACCTGAACCGAAGATGATCGCCGCCGATGCGCCGCCTTCCTTCCTGATCGTGGCTAACGACGATGAGTACGGCTGCGACAAAGTCACACTGGGCATCTTCGAGAAGCTGCGCGCTGCCGGCGTGCGCACCGAGGCCGTTTTCCTCTCCCAGGGCAAACACGCCTTCAACATGAACGAGCGCCCCAACCTTCTCACCGTAATGCACTGGCCGCAGCAATTGGCCGACTGGATGCATGACAGCGGCTATCTCACCCCGTCTACGCCAGTGACAACCTCGGTATCCCACTGAAGATTCCGGCACTTTCAACGGCAAATCCGTTTATGATGTGGACCTGGGAGTAGAAGGACTGAATCTGTTTTAATAGTTCACAGTTCACAGTTCTCAGTTATCAGTTAAGCTACACTGACGATGACAAGCTATAAATCTTTAACTGTGAACTGTGAACTGAGAACTGCCCTATGAAATCCGAAATCATCGCTGTCGGCTCCGAGATGCTCACCCCCTTTCGCCAGGACACAAACTCCCTCTACCTGACGGAAAAGCTCAACGAGTTGGGCGTCACCGTAGCCTTCAAGACCATCGTCGGTGATCGCCGGCGGGACTTGGTCAGCGCCATTCGCGCCGCCCTCGCGCGCATGGACATCGTCGTCGTGATGGGCGGCCTTGGCCCCACCGAAGACGACCTCACACGCGAGGCCGTCGCCGAAGCGCTTTCGATCAAGCTGCGCCGCGACCCCGAGCAGGTGGCCGCTTTGGCCGCCCGCGCCGCCTCCTGGCGCATCCCCATGCCCGCGAACAACCTCAAGCAGGCCGACGTGCTGGAGGGCGCGGCCATCCTCGCCAACCCCAACGGCAGCGCCCCCGGCCAGTGGCTCGACACCACCTTCGACGGCTATCGCAAGCTGCTCATGCTCGTCCCCGGCCCGCCCAGCGAGTGCCGTCCGCTCTTCGACGCCGAGTGCATCCCCCGCCTGCGCGATCTTGTGCCCGCGCGCCATATCGCCAAGCGCACCTTGAGAGCCGCGATGATCCCCGAATCGCAGGCCGACAAGCTGGCCGCCCCCATCTACACCGAATACAAGGACGTGGATACCACCATCCTCGCCCATGTCGGCGACATCCAGCTCACGCTGCTCTGCGCCAAGCCTAAACTCGCCGCCGCCCAGGCGCGCATTGACGAGTTGTCCGGCCGCCTTGAAGAAGTTCTGGAAGACTGGCTCTACTCCTCCGGCGCAGAATCGGCCGATTCTCTGGAACAGATCGTCCTCTACCACCTCGGCCTCCGCCAGGCCACACTTGCCGTCGCCGAAAGCTGCACCGGCGGCATGATCGCCGAGCGCATTACCAGAGTTCCCGGCAGCTCGCGCTCCTTCCTCGGCGGCGCAATCGTCTACTCCGACGAACTCAAGACCGCTTATGCCGGCGTGCCTCCGGAGCTGATCGCCCGCTACGGCGCAGTCTCCAAAGAGGTAGCCGAAGCCCTCGCCTACGGCATTCGCCGCTACACCGGCGCAACCCTGGGACTGGGCGTCACCGGCATCGCCGGCCCCACCGGCGGCAGCGAAGCCAAGCCGGTGGGCTTGGTCTACATCGCCCTCAGCGACGACCAGAAGACCGAAGTGACAGAAAAGAACATCCGTGGCGACCGCCAGCGCGTAAGAGAGTGGACCACCCAGCAAGCCCTCGACCTCGTCCGCAGAAGGCTCCGGTAAGCAACAAGCGGCCCTATCCGCTGAAGTCGCGCGCCCCAGCTCTCGCTTCTGAGACCCGAAATCCCGCACCCATGCTCACGCCAAAGGGGGATTGAAGACGATCTCGGGGCCCTCGAGCACTATGCTCGCCCCCTGTCCGTTGTCGATGGTTATCCCGCTATTGTTGACCACAATCATCGCCCCGCTCGCGCACTTCAGAACGATCCCGCTCATCGTACCTTCCGCATCGCTGAGCAATACTGTATTTTGGCCGCTCGTTTGGAGCACGATGTTCTGTCCCGGCGGAACAGCGAGCGGGCCAACGGCCAACACCGGCACCTCAGCCGCAATGCCCCAGAATCCGCCCGTCCAGATGGGATAGTCAGGGTCCCCGCGTTCGAATTCCATCCACACCTGTGAGCCCACGGCAGGCACAATAAAGCATCCCGCCTGCACGCCCGCCGCCGGAACGCAGGGCATCGCCCAACTGGTAGGCGTCTCGCCGAGCACGTCGGGAACCAGCGCCATGATGCGCCCGATCTGTAAAGGGTCGATGTTCTCGACCACCATCCCGCGATACTTTCCGTAGTAGCGCATCGCCGCTTCTCCTGCCGGATTCTGAATTTCCATATCGTCACCAACTCCAGCGTCTAGGATATCCGCATCAGGTACGAGTATTGCGAGCGGCCGATTGCCCGCCTATACTTCTGCCGATGAACTAACTGACGTCCTGGGAAGGCTCGGGTTGCGCGTCCGAAGGTTTGCACAATCACACATAACCAGGTGCCCATCTGCGACTCGCCGCGAAACCGGGACAGGTTCTTAAATGCTCGGAGGAGGGCCTCCTGCACAATGTCCTCGGCTTCTTCGCGATTGTTTGTAATGCGCCGTGCATACCACAACAGTTGCGCACGACGCTGTTCAGCAAGCTGCAAGAATGTTTCAAACTTGCCTTCCCGAACGGCTGGGTCTGATTGAATACACGCGACTCTCATGGTGCTCGGCATATCTTTGAACTTGCTCCTTTCGCAATAAGTCATCCACTCTGGACTTTTCCTGCAATCCAGCAATACTTATCCTCCGCCGGCCGGTCGATCTCGAAGTTGCAGGCGAGTCAATTCAACTCTCACCGTGCGGCGGAGTCAGGGATACGGAAGCCATATCGTTCCTCAGGAGTTCTCACACTACATCACAACATCTCCAGGCCTCCACTCATGCCACCCTCCCAATAGCTGATCAATGGTTGTAAGTAGAACCTCCGGGGCCGCGGTGGGCGCCACGCGATCGTCGTACAGAGCATCCTCAAGATAGCTTTCTCCACTCGAGACCACAAGGATTCTGGCCTGAGGCCACCGCCGGCGAATTAACCGGCCGGCAGCCTCAAGCTCGAACGAGGATAGCGTGTTATGGAGGATTGCGACGTGAATGGATTCCTGCGTAGGCATTCCCCACAACTCGCGATAATCAGTCGCAATAGAAAGATGGAAGCTAGCTTCATCAAGCAGCGTATCGTGGACCACGCTTCCGCGATCCATAGAACCTACGGAGAGCACGTGGATCGTCTTTGCCACCGGAATATCTTCCCGGCCCAGAGTTCTGATGGCATTTGCGTTGGCAAAAGGAGTGACATCAACAAGCCTGTTCATGCTACCTCCGCAAGGCGAAATTCATCTTCCAAAACATAAAGAGGCGCTGAACCTTTCATGCAGGGGCTCGTTATGATCATGAAGATGTTGAGGTTGGAAGCGCCGTAAAACAAAACGCTTCTATCGGTGGGAAGTATCTCCAATACAGTATCCAGTTCGTTTGGCGACACGGGGAGCACGAACGCAGTTGGGACCGGAAATGGAACCGAGGGAGCGTCGGCTCCCAGATCGACCACGATAAGATCGCTGCGCTCAGAGAGAATCGTCATGAACTCTTTGACTGAGATCCATTTCATCTCCCGGGCTAACTCGCCGGCAGACTCGGGTACGACCTCATCAGGGACAGACGGTTGAATGATAGATTGTATTCGGTTCAAGAGTGCGTGCTCTTGAGATCGCCTCATCCGCCATAGGACAAACAACGGAACTGCCAGCAGGATAGCGGGCAGGAACCAAAGGAAATACATAGTGTGTTCCTCCACTAAAACGCTTCATGATGCAGATTGTTGAGACACGCGGCAACGGCGCCAACTCAGACACCGAACCGCAGTACCAACTATGCCAGGCAGAAGCGATGTGGAGGGGGAGATCGAGATGGGATCGGTAAATCGAAGCAGGCAACGTCGCGCACGCACACGGGGGGAATGGATGCGACAGCGCTGCTCAGGCGGGGAAGCCTCTGGATGGGAACAGACAGTGCCTGTGAACCGGGGACGAGATGCGACTTGGCCTTGAATCTTGAAACCGCCGTCACGAAGGCGTGACGCGACTCAATCCACAATTTCGCAACCGGGGCCGGCGTAGGGGTCGCATGGCGATGATAAAGGGATAACTTGTAACCAGCCCCCCACACAACGACTGCAATTGCCAGTCCGATGATTCCCAGAGCGCAGGGTCTAAGTATCTGTCTCCATGATGGATATACGCACCGCACCTGCGTTCTCATACGGAGGATGCGCCGCAGCGCGGCTCTGGCGATGACCGTAAGTGGGCTTCGGGCTGACAAGTCGTCAAACAGCTCCTTATGCATTCATGGAACCCGACATCCACTATAGACTCCATCCCGGGCGGAAAGTTTCCAACTTTACAATCATTTATTGTTATCGGAGATACGACTTATTATCGCTGGATTCATCAATATAGTGCGAAGATACAATTTGTTCGCCATCCTGATGCCGAATGGAGCTTGATATGCAGTCAGAACTTTCCTCCAACCCCTCCGTGATGGACGCGTTAACGGAGATTGCGCTCAACCTGCGATGGTCATGGAACCATGCCGCGGACGAATTGTGGAGCCAGCTCGATCCGGAGTTATGGGAGTTGACGCGGAACCCGTGGGTCATGCTGCAGACGGTTTCGCGGGAGAAGCTGAATGCTCTAACGTCCGATGCGAAGTTCCAGGAAAAGCTGGATGAGAATGTCCGGAGACGGCGGCGGCGCGAGGAGGCTTCCAGTTGGTTCCAGCGAACCTACAGCGATCCCCCATTCGCGCGAGCAGCATATTTCAGCATGGAGTTCATGCTGAGCGATGCCCTGCCGATCTATTCCGGAGGTCTCGGTAATGTAGCCGGTGATCAACTCAAGGCCGCCAGCGACCTCGGCGTTCCAGTGTTGGGAGTGGGCCTGCTTTATCAAGTCGGCTATTTTCGCCAGCGCATAGATGCTAAGGGCCGGCAGCAAGCACTGTATCCCTTTAACGATCCCGGACAACTCCCTATCCGGCCCGTACGCCAGGCAAACGGAGAATGGCTGCGCATCGTGCTCAATCTACCTGGATTCCGTCTTTGGGTCCGTGCCTGGCAGGTTGATGCCGGCCGGGCAAAGCTCTACCTGCTCGACACTAACGATCCGGCCAACCTGCCCGAGTACCGGGGCATCACGAGCGAACTTTATGGCGGCGGACCGGAGTTGCGCATCAGTCAAGAGCAGGTGTTGGGAATCGGCGGATGGCGGCTGCTTCGCGCTCTCGGAATTCATCCCGAGGTCTGCCACCTTAATGAAGGACACGCCGCCTTCGCGGTTCTGGAGCGAGCGCGGGCCTACATGGAGGATACGAAGGCGTCGTTCGATGTCGCACTCACTGTCACACGGGCCGGCAACCTCTTTACAACACACACGCCAGTAGAGGCCGGCTTTGACAGGTTTACGCCCGAACTGGTGGAACGGAACTTCCGCCAATATGCGCAGGATGCGTTGCACATTCCCATGTCGAATCTCCTGGCTCTTGGCCGGCAAAACCCTGAGGATGCATCGGAGCCATTCAGCATGGCGCTGCTTGCGTTGCGGGGCAGCGGCGCCGTGAATGGCGTGAGCCGTCTGCATGGCCAGGTGAGCCGGCGCATTTTTCAGAATTTATTTCCGCGCTGGCCAGAGGCGGAAGTACCGATCGGTCATATTACGAACGGCGTTCACGTTCCTATCTGGGACTCCATGGAAGCCGACAACTTGTGGACGGAGGCCTGTGGTAAACAGCGCTGGGACAGCGATTTGAACAAACTCGAAGAAGGCATCCGGCAGGTGCCCGATGCGCACCTGTGGCAGATGCGTTCAGCCTCCCGCAGATCGCTTGTCGAATACATCCGTGAGCGGATAACCCGCCAGATCGCTGGGCATGGCGCAACGGCCGAGGAGGTTGAAGAGGTCGAGCATATCTTCGATCCGGATACACTCACTCTTGGATTTGCGCGGCGATTCGCCGCCTACAAGAGGCCCAATCTCCTGCTGCACGATCCCGATCGTCTGCTGGCGATTCTCACTAACAAGAGCCGTCCGGTGCAGCTTGTGATCGCAGGCAAGGCGCACCCGCAGGACGCCCAGGGTCAGGAGATGATCCGGCTATGGATCGAGTTCATTCGCCAAACACCGGCCCGATCCCAGGCGGTCTTCCTCGGCGACTACGATATGCGCATGTCGGAGCATCTGGTGCAGGGCATAGACGTGTGGCTGAATACTCCGCGCCGTCCCTGGGAGGCTTGCGGCACCAGCGGAATGAAGGTGCTGGTGAACGGCGGCCTTAATCTCTCCGAACTCGATGGCTGGTGGGCCGAGGCCTTCACGCCCGAAGTGGGATGGGCTCTCGGCGACGGGCAGGAACACGGCGACGATCCCGCCTGGGATGCTGCGGAAGCTGAGCAGCTTTACACGATGTTGGAACAACAGGTGATCCCGGAGTTCTACAATCGCGATGAAGCCGGTCTACCGCTCGCCTGGATTCATCGTATGCGCGAGAGCATGGCCCGCCTGACACCGGTATTCTCCGCCACGCGCTGCGTGCGGGAGTACACCGACAAACACTATGTACCGCTGGCTGCGGCTTACCGGCGGCGCAGCTCGGATGAACACGGAATAGCCGAGAGTTTGCTGGATTGGAGTCGCCAGATCTCCGATCACTGGTCCAGGATGCGGTTCGGCTCTGTGCAGGTGGAGACCGAAGGAGAAGAACATCGCTTCCTGGCCCAGGTCTACCTGGACGGGCTCAATCCTGATGCGGTCCAGGTAGAACTCTATGCCGAATCGCTCGATGGCGGCAATCCGGTACGCCATATTATGGTTCGGGGAGAGCCGCTTGCTGACGAAGACGCCTGGCGCTACTCGGCGGTAGTCCGCGCGGACCGGCCGGCGGCCGACTTCACACCCAGGGTCATCCCTTGTCATCCGGAGGCCTTCGTTCCTCTCGAATCGGCGCAAATCCTTTGGTACGGGTGAAGAGCATACTGGGAACGAGCGGCCGCAAGAATTGATCGTTTTAATGACGATCCGCGCGGCTTGGCTCGGTCTCTCAAACGCATTCGGAAGATTCTTCATGCGGCATGCGCATAACTGCCGCGCACGCCCTATGACTTCATTGCGTATTGCAAAGGTTTAGAACCTAATCCCAAAGGTGATGGGAACGTATTCGGTGCGGTAGTTTGTGGGCGCATAGCCTGTGCTCGATGTACTATTGGCGCTCGGCTGATTGTCCACCCACACGTACCGGCCCTCGATAAACAACTTCGCGCGGCCTGTATCAGATAACTTGTAGGTGAATCCTGTGCCGAAGTTCGCGCCTCCCGCATTGTTTGAGAAATGAGCAACGGTCTGGCTTACCACGCCTGGGATGCAGCCGTAGAAGGGATCGTAGTAGGCGCACTCATCATCGAATGGCTGAGTAAAATTCACAAGCTTCCGGTAGAAGCCGCCGCCGCCGACTATGTAGCCGCCCCAACGGCCAATGGATTTGTAGTTGTACATTGGGTTGATTGTCAACGACCAGAGGTGCGTGGCTCCGCCCCCTTGCGGGTTAACTTGATTCAGAATCGCCGTGGGTACGCCCATCGAGACGTAATCGTAGTCCAGTATGGCGCTCAAGTGTTCATTGAACTTGTAGCCGCCGCCAACTTTGATATTCCATCCCGTATTCATGAACTGCTTGCCGTTCCCTGTCGGCATAGTGAATCCGCCCCCGCCCTCGAAGGTAAGATGGTCCACGCCCCACCTGTCATGCGACACATAACCACCCTCATTTCCGTTGTGTTGGTCATTGCGATCGAATGCCAGAGAGGAGCCATCGGCGTCTTCATTCGAATACATAACACCGTCTCGTGAGGAACTGTAATTCTTCTCAGATTGTGCATGAGTTGAAACGATCGGCGCAACCAGAATTCCAACACATACCAGCAGCGCGACATGCAAAATGCGTGGATAGGCAAATTGCTCTTCAGACATTGAAAACCTCCTGATGTCGAGTTGTGCAAACGGTCTGGTCCACTCACATTTTCTTGAGTGCCACTGAATGTCGCCAGTGGCCCTCCGGAATCGTGTGATCAACAAACGCCCACTATCTTTTCATGGCGGCGGAACTCTGGCTCGTCGGAAAACCAATTGGGCCATTTTGAACCTCATCATTGACATACTTCATAACTCCCGAGGAAATGCACTTCCACTCTATGCACTCCCTCTTTTGACAGTGAGGTTGAGGAACAAATCATTCGAACCTCCGTGAGGTGGTCCCGGTAGTTCGGACAGTTTTTACTTTTTCCTTAAGTGGAAGTTCTTGCTTTTGCTT
>JBKQLG010000215.1:0-14023 GCA_052147235.1 Occallatibacter sp. | reverse complement strand
ATGCCGATTCCACATTCCCACCGCCGCGACGAGGACGAACAAAATATGAAATCATCCCGAAAAGGAGCCGTCCGCGCTGCCCGCCTTACCGCGACCCTTCAGGCTCATTCTTGGATTGGAAAAGACTTCGGGGCCGGAAGGCAGAAACCTGGCATTGATCCCCCCTTCAGCCATGCACGCAATTGAACCAGCGAAGCGATGGATTGGCTTACTGCTTGATGACTTCCAGTTCGATGGTCAGCTTGACTTCGTCCCCTACGATGGCTGCGGGAAACTTGCTGCCGATCCCGAAGGCCGTGCGGCTGAGGGTGGTGGTAGCTGTAAAGCCAGCGTGCGGCTTGTGGTCCATCATGCCTTCGACCGGTGTGCCGGGGCCTTCCACATCGAGCACAACAGGCTTGGTGACGCCGTGCAGGGTCAGGTTGCCGGTAACGGTCAGGCCGTCGGCGCTCTTCGCTACGCTGGTGCTGGAGAAGGTGGCCGTGGGGAATTTGGCCACGTCAAAAAAGTCCGGGCTCTTCAGGTGTGTATCGCGCTGCTCCACGCCAGTGTCGATCGTACTGACATCGATGGTGGCCGTCACGGTGGACTTGGTGATGTCTGCCTCGTTGCGAACTAGTGTAGCCGCCACCTTGCCGATGCGGCCATGCACATTGGAGACGCTCATGTGCTTGATGCTGAAATCGACTTCGCTGTGGTTGGGGTCGGAGGTCCAGGTCGAGGTTTGCGCCACGGCCAGCGTAGCCGCCAGCGCCAGTATGCCAGTCAGAATTGCCAAACGCTTCATCGTTGAATCCTTTCGTTGCGCGCCCGAGGGGCAGCGGATGGGGAAGTGGCGAGGGCTCTCGCCGGTGACGCGCGGAAACGGGAAAAATCCGCACGGAATCATCTTGTGCCTGATAGGATGCGCCGGGCAAGATATTCGTTGCAACAATTATTGTCTGATTCGTTTCGACCAGCTACGAAAAGAAGGTTCGAGTCCCTGTTCTCTGTTCTCTGATCTCTGTTTCCTGCTATTCTCGCGTAGATGTCCATTCTGAACGACTTCCGGCGCCTCTCCGGCCTCCAGCGGCACACGTTTGTGGCTGCTTTCCTGGGCTGGACGATGGATTCGCTGGATTTTTTCCTGCTCATCTTCTGCGTTAAAGCCATTGCCGCGGATTTCCATGCCCAGCCCTCGGCGGTGATGGGCGCGGTTTTCATGACCCAGTTCTTCCGCCCGCTGGGCGCGCTTGTCTTTGGGATGCTGGCCGACCGCTATGGCCGCCGCCCGGTGCTGATGGCGAACATCCTGAGCTTCACGGTGATCGAACTAGCCTGCGCCTTTGCCCCCTCGCTGGGCGCGCTGCTGGCCTTGCGCGCGCTTTTTGGCCTGGCGATGGGCGGCGAGTGGGGCGTGGGCGCGGCGCTGGCCTTCGAAACGCTGCCCACTGCGGGCCGCGGAGCCTTCAGCGGCATCCTGCAGGAGGGTTACGCGCTGGGCTCGATCCTGGCAGCGGGCGCATTCGCTCTCTTCTTTCATTCCATCGGCTGGCGCGGGCTCTTCATCCTGGGCGCGATGCCGGCGCTGCTGGTCTTCTACGTGCAGGCGCGAGTAGCGGAGTCGCCGGTCTGGCTGGAAGGGAAGAAGCGGCGTCTGGCGCGCTCGTCCGGGGAGGCGCGGATCGTCAAGGCAGGCGATCTGGCTCGTCTGCTGGCCTTCCTGCCGACGTTTCTCTTTCTGATCCTGCTGATGACCGCCTTCATGAGCTTCTCGCATGGCACGCAGGACGTGTACCCGACCTTCCTGGCCACCCAGGCTCGGCTCACACCGGCGACCGTTGGGCTGATCGGCGTACTCTACGGCTTCGGCTCCATCGCCGGCGGCTTTGTCTTTGGAGCGCTCTCGGAGAAGTGGGGCCGAAAGCGAGCCATCATCACCGCATCTCTGTTGGCGATACCGGTGATTCCGCTTTACGCCTATGGCCACTCGGCTGTTTCACTGGGCATCGGCGCGGTGCTGATGCAGTTCATGGTGCAAGGAGCGTGGGGTGTGGTTCCGGCCTATCTCACCGAGTTATCGCCGGCGCCGGTTCGCGCCACGGCTCCCGGCCTCGCCTACCAGTTGGGCGGCCTCATCACCTCATGGAATGGCAAGGCGCAGGCGCTGATCGCCGAGCGCACCGGCAACTATCCGGCCGTGCTGGCCGTTACCGTGATCCTTGTGGCGCTGATGCTGGCCGGACTGGCGATGCTGGGGCGCGAAGCCAAGGGGCAGGCGATGACGGCGGGGTGAAGGTAAGGAATTGCTACCCTACCGCTGAAACAGCCCAATCAGCTGGCCGCGCGCCAGAATATGTCCATGCATGGCGGCTTCGACCTGCGCTCGCGTCGCGCCCACCGGCAGATTCAACTTTGCATCCAGCGCATAGAGCGTGAAGACGTAGTGGTGCGGTGCGCCGCGCGGAGGGCAGGAGCCTCCATAGCCGAGGTCGCCGAAGTCGTTGCGGCCCTGGCAGGAGCCGTCGGCAAGCTGGCCCTGCGCCGGCACTCCCTCGGGAAGCGCTTGCGTTGTTGCGGGCAGGCCGTAGAGCACCCAATGCACGAATGTCCTGCCGGGCGCGTCCGGATCGGTGACGATCAGCGCAAAGCTCACCGTTCCCGCCGGCGGCGCGCTCCAGGCCAGTTGCGGAGAGACTCCCGCTCCGTTGCAGGTAAACTTCGCCGGGATCCAGCTTCCTTCCGAGAAACTTGTACTGGTTAGATTCATCGTCTGCCCCCTCGCCAGGGAACCACGGCAACCGGTCAGCGCAACAGCAGCGAACAGCAGCACGGCAAGAACACCCCACGCCATCTGACGCGATTCACTACCGATGCTCTTCCGGTTCTGACTTGTCTTCGTGCCCATTCGTGGCCCTCTTCTTTGCAATATTGCCAACGAAACGGAATTGTATCGCCTTTTCATTGTCCCTGGTATGCGGCATCGATTCTTTATTATTTTAATAAGACAGCAAGTTAGCCACCGCCCTTCGGCTACGCTCAGGGCGGGCTTTCGCGGTGATAGCAAGTTCGCAAGTTAGCGGATTTGCCGGCAATCTTGCCTTTTGGACCCTACGGATGCCCTATTCCCTGTTCCCTGCCCTTCACTTTGGCCGGATCAGTTCGAAGCGGTCGCGGGTGCGGACCCAGGTGTTGCCGGCCATGCGGCCCACCGCGTCAAGTCCCGCTGGATCGACGCGGAAGTCCTCGAAGAGATCCTCGCGCAAATGAAAGCGGACGACCTCGCCCAGCACGATGACGCCGCTGGCCGGCGCGTGGCCGGTGTAGATGACCTGGAGAAGTTTGCACTCCATCTGCGCGGGAGACTGGGCGACGCGCGGCGGGCGGACGGCTTCGCTCGCGATCGGCGTCAGCCCGGAGAGTACGAACTCGTCCACTTCGAAAGGCGCCTCGGCAGAGGAGGCGTTGGCGGCCGCGGCGATCTCTTCGCTGACCACATTGACGACAAACTCGCCGGTCTCCTCGACGTTGCGCAGCGTATCCTTTCTTTGGCCGGCCTCTGGCGTATCCGAATCTGAGGGGCGCAGAGCCGGGCAGAAGAGCACCGTGGGCGGCGCGGAGCCCACGCCGCAAAAGAAGCTGAAGGGCGCGAGGTTGGTCACGCCGCCGCGGCTCACGGTGGAAACCAGCGCCACCGGCCGCGGCACGATGATGCCGGTCATCAGCTTGTAGATCTGCCGTTGCAGGCACTCGGCCGGGTTGAAACTGAGCATTGAAGTTGCCATTATGCTAGCTTAGAACATGGCCGCGCCGGGCGTGATCTATCTGGTGCGCTGCTGAATATTCGTCTGCCGTTAACATTTCATGATGCACAATTATAGATAAGGGAGAAACTGCCTTGCCGCGCATTCATTTTCATATCCAGCTCGCCGAGCTCAAGGACAAGCTGCTGGCCATGGCGGCCCTCACACTGACGGCGGTCGATTCCGCGGTGGACGCCTACCTGCGGCGCGACAAGGGCCTGTGCAAGTATGTCAAGCAGAATGAGCGGGCTATCAACACCGCGCAGCGCGAACTGGACGAGATGGCCTACGAACTGCTGGCCAAGGAGCAGCCCATGGCCATCGATCTGCGCTTCATCCTGGCGGTCATCAAGATTAACAGCGACCTGGAGCGGATCGGCGATCAGTCGATGGGCATTGTGCGCCGCACCCGGGAGATGCTGAAGCTCGATGCGGTCGATCTGCCGGTGGATATTGCGCCGATGGGAGAGTTTGCCGGGCACATGATCCGCTCCGCCTTGCGGGCCTTTCTGGAGGGCGACGCGCAGTTGGCCGAGTCGGTGCGCGAGATGGACGACGAGATCGACCACATGAACCGCCGCGCCCATGACGACCTGCTGAAGTTCATCGAGGAGCAGCCGGGCTGCACGCAGCAGGCGATGCGCGCCATTCTGGTGGCGAAGAACCTGGAGCGCATTGCCGACCACGCCGCGAACATCGCCACCGACATCATCTTCTGGATTCGCGGCGCCGATGTGCGCCACCAGATGACCATGGCGGAGGAGTGAGAAAACAGGAAATAGGGAACTAATTCTACGAAGGCCTACATCAGCAGAAGCGCCTCGAACTGCTCCAGCGTCAAGGGGGGATTGAACAGGAAGCCCTGGAAGGTATGACAGCCCAGACCGGCGAGGAAGCCGCGCTGCTCTTCGTTCTCCACGCCCTCGGCCATCACCGACAATCCCATCGCGCGGCCCAGCGAAATGATGGTTTGCGCAATAGCGCCGCTGGCCACATCCACCAGCATGTCGCGCACAAAAGCCCGGTCGATTTTCAGTTGGTCGAGAGGCAGGCGCTTCAAGTAGGCCAAGGACGAATAGCCGGTGCCAAAGTCATCCAGCGCGAAGCTCAGGCCATGCGCCTTGAGTTCGCTCATCTTGGCGATGACCTCCTCGATATTATCGACCAGCATGCTCTCGGTGAGTTCCAATTTGAGCTTCTTCGGGTTGGCGCCGGTGCGCTCCAGGGCCGACAGTACGGTTGCGACGAAGCCCGGCTGGCGGAACTGCAGGGCGCTGATGTTCACTGCAAGCATAAGATGGGCGGATTGCTTGCGCCTTGCCCAGACGGCAAGCTGTGTGCAGGCGGTCTCCAGAACCCAATCTCCCAGCGGCAGAATCAAGCCCGTCTCCTCGGCCAGTGGAATGAACTCGCCGGGCCACACCAGGCCGCGTTTTGGATGCTGCCAGCGGATCAGGGCCTCGGCGCCCACCAAGCGGCCCCGCGCCACTTGCGGCTGATAGTAAAGCAGGAACTGCCCGGTCTTGATGGCCTGGCGGAGATCCTCCTCCAGCGTGGCGCGAGCGTTCACCGCGGTCTGCAAGGCGGGAGAGAAAAAGCGAATGGTGTTGCGGCCCGCCGACGTGGCTTGATAGATGGCGATGTCGGCCTCATGAATCAGTTCGCTGGTACCTTCCCGATCTGACCCAAAGACGGTAATCCCGATGCTGGCGGTAGTGATGCACTCGCGCCCCTCCAGCACGAAGGGCTGGGCAATCGTCTCCTGGATCTTCTCAGCAACGGTCTTGGCCTGGGCCGCCGCTTCCTCGGCAGTCTCGCTCAGATCTTCGAGCATCAAGGCAAACTCATCGCCGCCGAACCGGCTCACGATGTCGGCTTCACGGGCGCAAGTGACGATGCGCCGCGCCACTTCCATAAGCAGAAGGTCGCCGGTGAGATGGCCGATGGTCTCATTCAACATCTTGAAGTTATCCAGCTCCACAAAGAGCAGCGCGCGCAAACGGCCTTGCCGTCCGCCGGCGGCCAGGGACTGGCGCAACCTCTCCAACAGCAGTCGGCGATTGGGCAAGCCGGTAAGCGGATCATAGTAAGCCAGACTCCTGATCTCGTTTTGCGCGGCCTTGACTTCGGATAAATCCCTGGTGATCGAAAGGACGCAGGGCACACCGTCCACATCCATCGCCGAGGCCGACATCACCCCCCAGAAGAGCTCCCCGCTCTTCTTCCTGAACTGCCCCTCCAGGCCGCGGCAACTGCCGTTCTGCCGCACCAGATTCACCATTGTCATTTGATCGTGTATATCCGCCCAGACACCCAGTTGCAACGCAGTTTTCCCGATGACTTCTTCGCGTTCATATCCCAGAACGTCGAGAAATGCCTGATTGCAGTCGATATAGTTGCCGTCGTCCAGGCGGTTGATATTGATGGCGTCGATGCTGGTCTGGAAGGCGGTGCGGTAGCGTTCCTCGCTCTGCCGCAGAGCCTCGGCAGCCTCCTTGACCTCCGTGATCTCTTTAGCGAAGACAAGCCGGTAAGGGATCCCATCAATCTCAATCAATGCCGCGGAGAGACGCATCCAGAAGATCTCACCGTTCTTTCTTCTGGAGAGGACTTCCAGATCCCGGCACCTGGGGTTCTGGGTAAACGAATCAAAATATCTCTGCCGATCGGAATCATTCACCCATATTCCAAGATCCTTGGTAGTGCGTCCGATGACTTCATTGCGCGTGAACCCCGTCGAGTCTAGGAACGACTGATTTACGTCGATGATCATCCCATCGCTCAGCCTGGAAATGTTGACCGCATCAGGACTGGTCTCGAATACGGTGCGATAGCGTTCCTCGCTCAGCCGCAGAGCCTCTGCAGCCGCTGTTAGCAGCTCATTGGCCTCCTTGGCCGCAGAGATGTCCTGTGCGAACGTAAGCGTGCATTTGCACCCCCTAACCTCGATCAAGGATGCGGACAACCGCATCCAAATTGTCTTCCCATCCTTTCTCTTGAACGAGACTTCCAAATTCCGGCAACCGCCGTTCTGGACGATCAGGCCGAGCAACCTCTGCCTATCGCTTTCATTCACCCATATACCGAGCTCCTGAGTTGTGTGCCCGATGACTTCGTTGCGCTCGTATTGTCCCGCATCGATGAGTGCCTGGTTGGCGTCGATGATCACCCCATCGCTCAACCGGGCAATCAATACGGCATCCGAGCTGGTCTCGAATACGGTATGGTAGCGTTCTTCGCTCAGCCGCAGAGCCTCCTGCGCATTGGCCAGGCTCTGCTCGGCGGCCTTGCGTGCATTGATGTCCTCGGCAATGGCGACAAGATGTAGCGGGCGTCCCTCGCCGTCGCGCTGCAGCGAGATCGTCAACTTAGCCCAGCTCAAACTGCCGTCCTTGCGCAGATAGCGCTTCTCCAGAATCTCGGAGGTGGAGTCGTCGCGACGGGTTCGCTTAATGGCCGCTATGCTGGCTTTGCAATCCTCCGGCGCCGTGACCTGCCGGATTGTCATTCCGCTCAACTCCTCGGCGGTGTAACCGAGCATACCGGCAAAGCGCGCGTTGCTGCGCAGGATACGGCCCTCGAACGAGGCATGAACAATGCCCACCGCGGCCTGCTCGAAGGTAGCCCGATAACGCTCTTCGCTGTCGCCCAACAGCATCTCCGCCTGGCGGCGCTCGGTGGTGTCCTGAATCGTGCCGCGCATCCGAATCGCCCGCCCCTGGTCATCGAATTCCAGCCGTCCCAGGCCGTGTACCCAGCGCTCGGCGCCATCCGACTGACGGATAATCCGGTACTCTTTATCGAACGACTGCCCCTTCCCCACGACTTCTTCCGCAAAATATGCAATCATCCTCTCGCGGTCTTCGGGATGGATGAGGGCCGCCCATCCATCCACATCGCACCGATAGCTTTTATCGATGCCGAAGATCGATTGCAGAACCTCCGTGCCCTGCCAAAGACCGGTTCGGATGTCCATCTGGTAGCTGCCCAGACCGGCGATCTTCTGCGACTCCAGCAGAGATTCCTCCCTCTCGCGCAATGCCACCTCGGCCCGCTTGCGCTCGGTGATGTCATGCACAATGGAAAACATCAGCACTCTGCCATTGACTTCAAAGGGCGAGGAATAAGCCTCAACCTCTCGCTCTTCGCCCGAGGCCAGCCGAATCCGATAGCTGAAGACACTGCGCTCTCTGCGCATGACACGCTGCCAGTTGGCGGCCCACTCATCGAGCGGCGTCAGGATGACCTGCGAGAGGGATATGCCGGCTGCTTCTTCCGGGGAGACTCCGAAATAGGCCGCGGCCGCCTTGTTGGCCGACACAACCTCTCCGCTCTCCGGCTCAATCAGGATCATGGCAGAGCCGTTCTCTTCAAAGAATTTGCGGAAATGGGCCTCGCTTTCCAGCAACGCCTGCTCGGCCTGCTTGCGCTCGGTGATGTCTTTGCCGAAGACGGAGACGCCTATAATTTCCCCATCGACAATGATGGGGCTAAAGGCCATTTCAATGATGCGGGGCAGGATCAGGGGATATTCGACCCGGAAGGGGCCTTCGGAGATGGCGCGCGCATAGAACTCCGGCCAAAGCGCCGCCCTCTCCGGCGGGAGCAGCTCGTAATGGCGCATCCCCGACTTAAGCTCGACACCAAAGGTCTCCCTGATGTTCTGCCGTAACGCCCCATTGTATGTCGTCATCCTGTAATCGAGGTCCACCGACCAGATCAGGTCCCGCGTACTTTCGATCAAGGCCGAGAGGTCCGCTTCCGCTGTGCGGAGGGCGCTCTCAGCGTTCATCCGCTCGGTGATGTCCTTGCCGAAGACGGAGACTCCGGTCGTCTCCCCATCGGCCACAATCGGGCTGAAGGAAAGTTCAAGCGTTCGGCCATCGGCGAGGGTGTGCTCGGTGGAAAACGTTTTCCCCAAGAGCGCCCGCTCATAGAGTGGAAGCCAATACACCGTGAGCTCCGGCGGAAGCAGTTCCCGAATGCTCATCCCGGGAGCGGCCGGTCCGCCATAATTCCGCTCGCAATTCTCATTGAAGGCGCTGTTGAAGGTAATCAAGCGCAGGCGCGAGTCCACCGCCCAGATCAAATCTTCGGTGCTCTCCATCAAGGCCGAGAGATTCGCCTCCGCTTGTATGCGCATATCGTACCCTTCTTACACCGCGATCTACCGCATCTTACATCGAGAACGCGCTGCCCGAGGACGGAAGCGCATACCTATCCTATCGGCTGCCCAAGCTGAATCCAGCAATATGAATCGTCCCTGCTTCCCCCGTTAGTGCCCCCATGAATGAATACGGACCGGCCCTAAAGAAAGTCGGTCACTTAAAAAAAATACCTTGTATGTGCGCATTTTGCAAGCTTTTTCCACAGAATTATTAATTATTAGTTGTGTATTTGACACAAAAAGCCGCGTTCCGGGGAAAAACAGTGTATAGGGCGAAGCGCAACCGCTCTCATGCCCCCTTAATCCCGTGCAATCTCCAGCGCTCCGGTCAGGCTGGCTACGCGCTCGACCCCGTGGCCTCGGCACCAGGATTCAAGGCCCCTGGCCAGCCGCTCGACGGCGCGCGGGTCGGCATAGCTTGCCGTACCCACCTCCACGGCTGTGGCGCCGGCCAGCAGATATTCGACCACGTCTTCAGGAGTCGTGATGCCGCCCATGCCGATAATCGGAATGCTGACGGCGCGGGCGGTCTCGTAGACCATGCGCAGGGCGATGGGCTTGATGGCCGGGCCGGAGAGGCCACCGGTGATGTTACTGAGGCGCGGGCGGCGGGTCTCGGCGTCAATCGACATGGCCAGAAAGGTATTTGTCAGGCTGACCGCGTCGGCCCCGGCCTCGGCGGCAATCTTGGCCATGTGGGCGATAGAGGTCACGTTGGGCGAGAGCTTGACGATCAGCGGCCGTACGCTGGCGGCCTTGGCGCGCCCAACCAGGTATTCCAGCGAGCCGGGATCGGAGCCGAAGGCCATGCCTCCGGCGTGGACGTTGGGACAGGAGACATTCAGCTCATAGGCCGCAATGCCCTCCGCCTGATTGAGCCGCTCAATGACCGCGATGTACTCGCCCACCGTGTAGCCGAAGACGTTGACGATGACGTTGCAGCGGGGATAGCGGCGCAGCGGCGGCAACTTGCGCCTGATGAACTCCTCCACGCCCACATTCTGGAGTCCGATGGCATTGAGCATTCCGGCCGCGGTCTGGATGATGCGCGGCGCGGGGTGGCCGGCCATCGGCTCCATCGAGATGCCCTTAGTGACCAGGCCGCCGATCCGCTCCAAATGCACGATCTCTTCAAACTCGATGCCATAGCCGAAGGTGCCGCTGGCGGCAATGATGGAGTTAGCCAGCTTCAGGCCGGCCAGCGTCACTTGCATCTCGGGCTTCACGCTTGGCTGTCTTCCTTTGTCAGTGGACAGTGGACAGTGAACAGTGGTCTGAAGGCCACACACTCATGATACTCGCCTGACCGGACGGCATACTGTGAATCAGGCGATACCAAATCATTAAAGGCGGCCTCATGGAAGCCGCCCTCTGGTCTCTCGATAATCTAGCAATTATGCGCCGACCGGC
The DNA here is from genome assembly GCA_052147235.1 of Occallatibacter sp. Classification (GTDB taxonomy): domain Bacteria; phylum Acidobacteriota; class Terriglobia; order Terriglobales; family Acidobacteriaceae; genus Telmatobacter. The sequence continues at coordinate 3,664 of JBKQLG010000215.1, read as the reverse complement.
TCGCTGGCGTTGACCTTGACCGGCGTCAGCCAGCCGAAGCGGTCGGGTTTGAGGCCGTTGGCGATGCCGAAGAATTCGTCGCCGATCTTGCGGGTGATCTCGCCCGGCTTGCCGTCGGCAATCAGGATGCGGTCGATGGAGCGAATAGGCTGAACCTCGGCGGCCGTACCGGTGAAGAAGACCTCGTCGGCGATGTAGAGCAGCTCGCGGGGAAGGGAGCGCTCCTTCACCGTCAGCCCCAGGTGCCGGGCGATGGTCAGCACACTGTCGCGAGTGATGCCGGAGAGCACTGAGTTGGAGAGCGGCGGCGTGTAGATCACGCCGTTACGGACGATGAATATGTTTTCGCCGGAGCCCTCGCTGACCAGGCCGTTCGCGTCCAGCCCGATGCCCTCGGCGTAGCCGTTGATCTCGGCCTCCATGTGGATGAGTTGGGAGTTCATATAGTTGGCGCCGGCCTTGGCCAGCGAGGGCATGGTGTTGGGCGCCAGGCGATTCCAACTGGAGATGCAGACATCCGCGCCGCCGTGGCCGGCGATGTACCTGCCCCAGGGGAAGTTGGCGATGTAGACCTCGACCGGCGAACCTTTGGGGCTGACGCCGATTTCGCCGTAGCCACGTAGCGCGATGGGACGGATATAGCAGGGCGCAACGCCATTGGCTTCAATCAGATCGACCACGCCGGCGCAGAGCTCCTCGATGTTGAAGGGCAGATCCATGCGGTAGATTTTGGCCGAGTCGAGCAGCCGCTGCATGTGCTCCGGGAGGCGGAAGACGGCCGAGCCCTGCGGCTGGCCATAAGCGCGGATGCCCTCAAAAACGCTGGAGCCGTAGTGGATCACATGGCTCATCACATGGATGTTGGCCTGCTCCCAGGGAATCAGAGTGCCGTTGTGCCAGATTTTCGATGTGGCTTGGATAGGCATGAGAGTTGGAATACTCCTTCGACGCGCCGGGCGCATACCATTCAGAGTATCGCGATTGAGGCGGAACTGTCACGGAGCGTGCTCGTAGAGTACTGGGTCAGTATGAGAGAAGTTCCCTCAGGGGCTAAAGCCCAGCATTTCCTTATGTCTCTTCGGCACGACTGAAGTCGTGCCCTGACACTTCTTGCTACTAAGAATGCATTTTTTCAGCAGCCTGTTCTGGCCGGCCGCTCCTAGCACCGACTCGGAATAGCGCGCGTAATGGGACACTACCGCTTAATCAAACCAGCTCTATGCTTCTATCGGTTCGAGCGTGAGGCGCGCCGTCAACACCACCAGCGCGGCCCACAGCGTATCGGCGGCCAGCAGATGCGCCACCTGCACCCACAGCGGAGCCAGCAGGATCACGTCCAGCAAGCCCAGCGTGTAAACCGCGGCCAGCAGCAGAAGAATCAATGCGGAGAGGCCGCGATTGTCCCAGTGCGTCCGGCGCCGCGCGGCGCGCACCAGCAGCCAGATGAGCAGGAAGCTGGCGGCGAAGGCGATGCCCGGATGCGTCCAGCGCCAGCGCACCAGCCAGCCGCTGGCCGACGAGAAATCCTGCGCCAGCGCCAGGCCAAGGGAAGAGGCCGGAAAGAGCGTATCGCCCAGCGCGGCCAGCGAGCCGGTGACGCCCACGACCATCACCACGACGACGCTGGCAACGGCGGCGAAGGGCGCACGTAGGCGCACGCTGCCATGCAGATAGCCTTGCTTGCGGCTGAGCAGGTGCGCGGTCAGCGTGAGCGCGGCCACCAGCAGCAGCGTGTTGGTGAGGTGCAGCGCCAGGAAGGCGGGCCGCAGCGGCGACTGGCTCTGCGCCGTGTATCCCAGCTTGACCAGCAGGGCTCCCAGCAGCGCCTCAATCAGCGTGAAGGCGACCGAAGCCGCAGCCGCCCAGCGCGCCAGGTGGCCGCGCGCCGTGCCGGCGAAGGTCCACGCCAGCAGGCCCACGACCGCGAAGAACGAAAGGCCGCTAGTGAGCCGATGGGTGAACTCGATCATGGTATTCACGCTGGCCGAGTGCTGGATCACGACGCCGTTGCAGAGCGGCCAGTGGTTGCCGCAGCCGGCCCCGGAGCCGGTGGCGCGGACCAGAGTGCCCCACAGAATGACGGCAATAAAGTAGCAGAGCACCCCCCAGGCAAAGCGGCGCAGAGCGGGTGAAGGCAGGCGTTGCGCGGTATTGGAAACAGTGGCAGAAGACATAAAGGAAGGCTCCAGATGGAACCCCTCAGTGTAGAACAAGCGGGGGTGGGTTGAGTTCTGGAGTTTGCCAAGAACACTGGCTGCGCCGTCAATTCTCATCTAATTTGCTACGGTTACTTTACGAAGCTGGAATCAATCCCGCCGCGAACCGTTTGTTGAAACCCGCTCCACTCGCAAGAAAAATCCGCCTGACTGCATCCGGGCAGAAAGACGGGGAGGCGCTCAGGCGGCTCATGCAGGCTGAGCGGCGCGGCAGTGCGCATTTGATCGAGAGTCTGCGCTGTATAGAAAGTGCGCACCGAATAATTCTTCGTACCGCGGCTCTTCCATAGCTCAAAGACCAGCGCGCCGCCGGGCGGCGTATCGTTGCGGCGGCCGTCCACGATCCAATCAAGCCCCAGGGTTCCGGCGATATTCGAGAGGTTCGTATCGTGGCCGACCAGGATCAGCACGCGGTCGCCGGGCCTGGTCAATGCTCCGGCTACGGGCTTAGCGTCCGTTGCCTGCTGCATCGAGTTCAGAATATGAGCGAGCAGGTTGGAAGATTGAATGCGCGCGATGGTTGGAGTGCGTCTTTCGAGGTCTTCGCTGGCCTCGTGCAGTTGTAGCAACTCGCGCAGCTTGGCCAGGTCCACGCGTGCCCAGCCCACGTTTGCAGCATCCATGCCTTCGGCGTATTCAAGCAGCAGATTTTCGGTCATCGAAGAAGCGAGGCTGAGCGGTGTGCGCAGATCGACCAGGTGATCTCCTGTTCCCGGCGCGATTGAAGAGGGAACGTCGAAAAGCGAGAGCGGCGCTGGTTTACCTATGCAGTCTGCTTGCGGATTGCATCCCTGCAAGACTTCTTCCAGCGCTTTCAATTGCGGCCGGTAGGCCTCGATCAGCCCTTGCGGATTGCCGCCGATGCGTCCGGAGATAGCGGCCGTCGCCCGCAGCTTGTCGGCCTGAACGACTCCAGCGCTCAACGAATGAAAGAGCGGATCGGGAGTTCCTTCCGGCTTGGCGCTGACTTCGAGCGCGCAACCCGGAGCGAGACCCGCGGCCAGAGCCTTGCCCGTCTCGCGTGTGCGCTGATCGGAGTCGGCAACAATTTTGATCTTCGCCACATCCTCGCAGCCGCTGGGCGCAAGCAATCCCTGCGACGCCAGCAGTTCGCGGTCGTATGCGCCGAAGAGCCTCATCAACAGAGCGCCGTGCGCGGTCAGATGGCCCGGAGGAACGCTCCACGCAGGCCACGGCTCGCGGGAGAATTGATTGAGCTGATCGGTTTTCCCGGTGGGTGAGCGTACGCCGTGGCGGCTGACGATCGCGACAAACTTCAACTCATTGCCCGGCGTAGCCGCATTTGCCGATAGTACGGTTCCCGGCGGTTGACTTTGAAGCGCGCGAACCGCGATCAACATATAACACAACAACAAGACAAGAATATTACAATTAGGGAACCTCTGAAAAACTCTTTGATCCTTATGGCCTTTGAGTGAAGCTATATT
>JBKQLG010000214.1:0-4694 GCA_052147235.1 Occallatibacter sp. | reverse complement strand
TATGCGGATTTTACGGTTCCTGAAGACTCGCCCCTGTATCAACTGGTCGGTGACGAAACCGTGACCATTCGCTACGACCCAGCCAGGCCCGACCGTTTCTATTTCCGTGAACTTTTTAGCACAAGGGTTCATACGGTCGTCAAAACAACCATTGCTATCCTACTGTTTCTAGTCGTATTCGGTGGCCTTATTTTTTTACGTATCACATCTCATAAAGGGTGGCATCGCTGAGACGGACTCGCCCCACCGGGTAAGACAAAGTAGGGAGCCACTCTACAGCCCCAACTCCCCCGCCCGCTTCTTCATCGCCTCCAAGCAAAAGCCGATGTGCGCGTCCAGCTCCACGCCCAGCTCGGCCGCGCCCTGCACAATGTCTTCGCGGTTGACGCCGCGGGCAAAGGCCTTGTCCTTCATCTTCCTGCGCACCCCGGAGACCTCCACGTCGGCAATCGCCTTGGTTGGCTTGACCAGCGCGCAGGCGGTCAGAAAGCCGGCCAGTTCGTCGCAGGCAAAGAGCGCCTTCGCCAAATGCGTCACGCGCGCTACGCCGCTGTATTGCGCGTGGCCCAGGATCGCGGTGCGCAGCTCGGCGGGCCAGCCCAGACGCTCCAGCTCGCGCACGCCGACGAAGGGGTGCTCGGCGGGTGTCGGATGGCGCTCGTAGTCGAAGTCGTGCAGCAGGGCCGTCGTCGAATAGAGCTCGACCAGCGCGGCGCGCTCCGGCTCACCCAGAGCCAGCCGCTCGGCCTCGGCTTCGCCCATCGCCGTCACGCATATCTCAACGGCCAGCGCGTGCTTGCGCAGGTTCTCGCTCAGGGTCCACTCGGTCAGCAGTTGCCAGGCTTGCACACGTCCGTAGCCGTTCTTTGCATCGTTCCTGGTGCAGTCGCTCATGGGTTCCTTCGTCCTCGTATTGCACAGCTTGGTTCGTGTTTTTTCTGGTTTCTTGGGCACTATTAAGGGTATGATAGGTGAAACTTGGAGTTGTATCCTAGTTTTCACTTGACAATTATGGTTCATCTCGTAGATCGTAACAACTATCGTGGTGCTGAGAAGCACCGCGGGGTTCCTGCTCTGGCACTCCGCACACCACTCATGGCAACCACCCTGGTTAGCATGGAAACCCGCGAAGTCGTGCGCTGCACCTTCGCCGACTGCAATATCGTCCAATTCAAGACGCTCAACGGCCTGTGCAGGAAGTGCCACCGGCCTCTGGAGATTGAGGAGCCCGTCCGCCCGGGCCCCGTCCCGGTGGACTCCCAGCCTGCGGAGCCTTCGTCCGAAGCGGGTCTGAGAGTGGCCGGGCAGGTCAAGGATATCCGCCGCGCGCGCCACCTCAGCCAGCGCCAACTTGCCGGACGCATGCAGGTACCCCGCACCTACATTTCGAAGATCGAAAATGGCAAGGCTATTCCCACCCTGGGCTCACTGGAGCGGCTGGCCACGGCGCTGGGCGTGGACGTGCGCCAACTGGTCAAGGACGCCCGCAGCCAGCGCGACGACGAAGTGGCGTCGATCTTTGCTGACCCTTTGCTGGCCGAGATCGCCGCCCTGCTGCCGCAACTGGACCCGCTGCATCGCTCGCTCGTCTACGGCGCGGCGCGCGATATGGCGACGGGCCACCGGCGCTCGGCATAAGGCGCGCCGTTCTGGTGCGCGGAATCATTGCGGCGCATCGGCGCTTGTGCTACGGTCGATGGTGCAATACTCTTGCATCCGGCGCCGGCGAATGGCTGCGCCGGAGTTCATGAAGAGGCAATTCCTTTGGTTCCTGTTGGCACGCTGCGCATTGATGAGCTGACCGCCGAGGAGCGCGCCGTCTACGCGACGCTCAAGCCGGAGTTGCTGCCCCAGCACGTGGCCATCATCATGGACGGCAACGGGCGCTGGGCCGGAAGCCGCTCGCTGAAGCGGTTCATCGGCCATCAACAGGGCGCCAACAGCGTTCAGCTTGTCATGGAAACCGCCTCGCGCATCGGCCTGCCCTGGCTGACCCTCTACGCCTTTTCTGTCGAAAACGAACTGCGCCGTCCCCGCGCCGAGGTCAACTTCCTCATGCGCCTGCTGAAAACCTATCTCGATGCCAACGTGCAGCGCATGATGGACAACAACGTACGCATGAAGTACATCGGGCGCACCCACGAGCTACCCGCCGAGGTCCAGGAGAAGATGCTCTGGGCCGAGGAGACCACGGCGCGCAACACCGGCACCACTCTCACCCTGGCTCTGAAGTACGGCGGCCGCTCCGAGCTGGTGGACGCCTTCCGGGGCCTGGCCGCCGAGATGAAGCACAAGCACATCTCCCCGGCCCATATCAGCGAAGAAGATATTCACCGCCATCTGTATACGGCACACATGCCCGACCCCGACCTGCTGATCCGCACTTCGGGCGAGATGCGCCTGTCCAATTATTTGCTGTGGCAGATCGCCTATACCGAAATCTACGTCACCGAGCGCCTCTGGCCCGATTTTCGCGGCATCCACCTGCTGGAGGCCATGGCCGATTACCAGCGCCGCGAGCGCCGCTACGGCGGACTGAGCGAGAACGTGGGCCAGGTGGAAGAGAATTCCGAGCGTATCCGAATCGTGGCCAATTGATTACCTCCGTTTGCCTTCATGAAGCTTTTTGTGGACGAAGGCATCACCTTGCTGGTAGCTTCTGACGGAGTAGAGTTCGTGGAGGGATATTCTTTGGAAAACTCAAAAATGGCGGCTGAAGAAGCGCCCAAGCAAGCCAACCCGGCAGCCCGCGCCAAGCGGAGCGCCGAGCAGTTGCGCTTCCGGCTCAAGGAAGCCATGGCCCAGCGCGGAGCCCCTGAAGCCTTCCTGCATTGGCTGCGCTCCGACGGTGGCAAGCGCGCCTGAGGCTTCGTTCCCGCGGACAAGATGTGCTTCCATTGCGCCGGAATTTGAAGGTTGCCGGCCGGTGCGCCGGTGCCAACCCACGCCCTGACAGTGTATTCTCAACCTGAATGAAACGATTCATCACTGGCCTCATCCTGATTTCGCTGGTCCTGCCTCTGATCTTTCTCGGACCGCGTTGGCTTCTCTCTTTGTGCGTGGCCGCCGTGGCTGCGCTGGCCGCCTGGGAGTTCCTGGGCCTGGCTAAAAACTCAGGCGCCAGCCCGCCGCGCGTCGCCGTGCTGGTGGCCATTGCCGCGCTCTTTGCCTCCAACTTCGCCTGGGACCAGAGTGACCAGATCGTCGCCATCCTGGGCATACTCAGCTTGGCCTTGCTGGTCTACTGCACTTTTTTCCGCCCCGTCGAACAGATGCTGGCGGACGCCTCGACTTCTATCTTCTGCCTCTTTTACGTCGGCATGACGCTGGTGACAGTGCCCGCCCTGCGCGAAGAGACCAATGGCCCTTCGCTGGTCGCCTTCCTGCTCTGCGTGGTCTGGGGTGGAGACATTGCCGCTCTCTACATAGGCCGCGCCTGGGGACGCCACAAGATGTCTCCATCGCTCAGCCCCAACAAGAGCTGGGAGGGCACGCTCGGCTCGCTGGCCGGCAGCCTGCTGGCCGCCGGCCTCCTGCTCGGCCTGGCCCGGCTCTTCGATATGTGGGACAAGGCCTGGCTCTCATACCCGGAAGACCTCTGGTACTGGCTGGGCCTGGCTGTCCTGCTTAATGTCGCCGCGCAGGTCGGCGATCTGGCCGAATCCGCTCTCAAGCGTTCGGCCGGCGTCAAAGACTCCGGCAGCCTGCTTCCCGGCCACGGCGGCGTCCTCGACCGCATCGACGCCCTGCTGCTCGCCGCTCCCGTGCTCTGGTACGCGCAACTGATGCATCAGTGGTTCTGAGCAGTAAGCCGAGGGGGCGCGCATCGCCAAGACCACCCTCAGCGCCGCTCCGCCGAATAGCACGAGCCTTTGCGCGCCGCCGCTCAGCGGTGGGTATACACTGACAGCGAGGTATCTTGTGGACCTGGGCGGCGATCAAGTGACGGAGTTGAACGGCGCGGGCCAGTGGCAGCACTCGAATGTCTTCTCCGCCGCGCGGCTGACGGCGACGTATGACTACAACGGCGGCCACGGCGGCCTGCACTACGAGTTAGCCGACCCGCTGGGAACCAAGCGCGTGCAAGCCAATATCTCCGGCGTGGTCGAGATGAGCTGGGCCAGCCTGCCCTACGGCGACGCCCTGACTCCCATCCCCCCGACCAACCCGCCCCCCACCTCCGACGACGCCACCGAGCATCACTTCACCGCCAAAGAACGCGACACCGAATCCGGCAACGACTACTTCGAGGCGAGATATTATTCGTCGGCGATGGGCCGCTTCATGTCGCCCGACTGGAGCGCCAAGGCCGAGCCGGTGCCCTATGCGAAGCTCGACAATCCGCAGAGCCTCAACCTGTATGCCTATATGATGAACAATCCGTTGGCGGGTGTTGATGCTGACGGGCATGGGCCACAAGATCCTCCCTGCAATGAGGTGCATATTGAAGAAGCGGAGAAGACAAAACCCAAAGTGCAGGAAAACATTAAAAACGCAGATGGTTCAGTTGGGACTGGAGTAATAGTACCTGTTGAAATCACGGTGACACATCACGGAGATGCAATTCCCGGTGTCCAAGTCACAGAGAAGAATAAGAATGATCTTTCGGTGAACGGAACGGATCATAAAATCAAGACTTTGGAAGGACTGACCAAAACAACTAAGGAACCTCTGAAAAACGCCGAGTTTAAAGA
>JBKQLG010000213.1:0-12450 GCA_052147235.1 Occallatibacter sp. | reverse complement strand
GATCGGCAAAGAGAAGCATGAGTTCCTGGTCAACGAGTTTCTGCTTGTCAACGGCAACTATCTGCACGCGCTGGAGCTGAACGGGCTGCGCAACTGGGACGAGAACCGGGCGGTGCGGCGGCTGGCGGAGCAGTGGAATATGTTGCTCATCAGCGGCGGCGACCGGCACGGCGTGGAGCCGAACGCCAACCTCAACCTGAGCAACGCCTCGAGCTTCACCGAATTCGTGCATGAGATTCGCCGCGAGAAGAAGAGCGATATGCTCTTCATGCCGCAGTACGCCGAGCCGTGGAAGCACCGCCTCCTGCAATCGACCATCGACGCCATCCGCCACTACCCGGAGTTTCCGCAAGGTTCGCGCACATGGGATGAGCGCGTCTATCATCCTGATGCTCAGGGCGTGGTCCGTCCGCTGAGCGAGCTGTGGCCCAGGGGTTATGCGCCGCACACGATAAGCTGGCTGCTGGGCATCGTGCAGTTAATGGGCGCGGCTCCGCTCTCCAGCGGGTTGCGGCTGGCGTGGAGCGAGTCGCGCCAGTTGCGGCTGGCGCTGGGTGAGTAGGACGGGCGGAGCGATCCGAAAAGCAGAGTTAATGGTGGTTGAATTGTTGTCGGAATTAGCCGTGTTGGTTTGATTAGCAGCCGCCCCGCGCCGTAGGCGCAGTGTTTGTTAGCCCCGCGCTTCAGCGTGGGGTAGCTGGCTGGAAATTAGGGCGGAGTCCTGTAGGGACGGCGCTTGCCGCCATTTGTCGTTAGAGCTTGAGGAAATGAATGTTCGCACAAGCGGTTTTGGAAAACGATGTCACGACAACTATGCTTACAACACTGACATTGCTAACTCCGCCCCGTGTGGCATACTTCCCCGACTCCTTCCATGAAGTGAACGGGGTGGCGCACACCAGCCGCCACTTCGAGGCCTTTGCGCGGCGGCGGGGGCTGCCTTTTCTCTGTGTTCGCGCCGGTGACCGCGCGCAGGCCATTACCGAAGACGGCAGTGTTTGGACGCTGGAGTTGCCGCGCAGTTTTCTCTCCTTTGCCCTGGAAAAAGACCTGAGCTTCGATCCCGCATTCCTGCGCCACTATTCGCTCGTAAGCAAGGTGCTCCAGCGCTTCCAGCCCGACCTGATTCACATCACCGGTCCCAGCGAAGTGGGGATACTGGGCGCGTGGCTGGCGCGCCACCTGCGGCTGCCGCTGGCCGCCAGTTGGCACACCAACGTCCACGAGTACGCGGCGCGGCGCTCGGCGTGGTTTCTGCGCCTGCTGCCCAAGCGCCAGTCGGCGGCGGCCGGGCAAAAGATTGAGGATCTGTCGATGGCCGTGCTGGCCCGCTTCTACTCCATGGCGCGCGTTCTCTATGCGCCCAACCCGGAACTGTGCGTGCTGCTGGAGCGGACGACGGGCCGGCCCTGCCACCGGATGCCGCGCGGCGTGGACGCTGAGCTATTCAATCCGGCGAAGCGCAAGCGCAATCCCGATGACCGCGAATCCGTGCTGGGCTTTGTGGGGCGGCTATCGGTGGAGAAGAACGTAACTCTGCTGGCGCAGATTCAGCAGGAGTTGAATGCGATGGTGCAAACCAACTTTCGCTTCCTCATCGTCGGCCATGGCAACGAAGAAGGCTGGCTGCGCGAGCGCCTGCCGCGCGCCGAGTTCACCGGAGTGCTGAAGGGCGAGGCGTTGGCCGAGGCTTATGCACGCATGGACCTCTTCGTCTTCCCCTCGCACACCGACACCTTCGGCAACGTGGTTCTGGAGGCTCTGGCCAGCGGAGTTCCGGCCATTGTGACTCCCGACGGCGGCCCGCCGACGATTGTGCGCGATGGAGAGACCGGGCGGATTGTTCGCGATGCAGAGTTTGCCGCCGCAATCGCTGGAATGCTAGCCGACCCAGAGCGCCATGCCCAGATGCGGCTGGCGGCGCGTAAATATGCACTCACGATGAGCTGGGACGCGGTCTTTGAGGGCGTTTACGCGGCCTACGAGACGATGCTGCCTGCGCGGGAGCAGGTGGCAGCAGCCGGATAAGACCCTACTGAAGCGCCTCACGGTTACGCCTTGTAGCGTAGAATCCAGTCTTCCTGCTCCTGAGTGTCGGGCACGGTCAGGCCGCGAGCCGTAGTAATGGCAGCCAGAGCCGCATGGGGCGTCCAGCCCAGATGAATCAGCGCGCAGGCCGCCGCAACGGCGGACCGGCCGATGCTTCCCCGGCAATGGATGCCAACAGCTTCCCCGGCGCGGAGACGATCTGCCAGCCTTCCCACAAATGACCTGAAAGAAGCCCTGTCCTGCGGTAGATGAGCGTCGGGAATCGGATAGGAGAAAAAATGCAACCCGAGCTGCTCGGCAAGGCGGCCCTCTTCCGAGAGTCCAAGAAGGTGAGCTTCCTCAGGTTCCAGAAGTGAAACCAGAATTTCAATGCCTCGAATCTTCATGGTGAGCAGTTCATCGCGCAGTCCCCGTCCGCCTGGCGGACAGAGCACGATGGCAAGCGAAGCAGGGGGAATGCCTCTAATCCAAAATATATTCTTCATAATAGTGAGACTCCCGCGACCCGATTAAGGCGACCGCGGACATTGGGAACGCCGAGGCCGAACGCCGCGCCGTCTTCAATGTATCGATGATAGACAGTAGAACGTGAGGGTGCACCTGGTCAAGATCGATTGACGAGGCAGGTAAAGTCCGCGTCGCATTCTTTCCGATTTCATGACGCAGGGCCGCTGGTGACATTGACAGGGAAGGCTTTTTGACCTGGATCACGCTTTGCCGGAGTTAGCAGAAATGCTCCCATCCGCGCGGCTCCAGCGGCTGGGGGCCTTGCGGCGTGAGGAGAGTGAGGACGGGTTGGCCTGCCCGGGCTTTGAGGATGCGGCCGATTCTGGTGATGGGGATGCCGGCGATGGAGCGGGGCAGGCGGGCGCTGACGGGCGCGGTGAAGAGCAATTCGTAGTCCTCGCCGCCGTGGAGAGCCTGGGGTAGCGTCGCTGCCTGGTGGATGGGCAGCAGGGCCGCATCGACCTCGGCGGCGACGCCGGACTCCTGGCAGAGGTGAGCGAGGTCGGTGGAGAGGCCGTCGCTCAGATCGATGGCGGCGGAGGCCGTGCCGCTGCGCTGGAGCCAGAGGCCCTGACGTATACGCGGTTGCGGATAGAGGTGCGGGGCGAGCTGCGCGGCTAAATGCTTGGGAATTCTGGGCGGGTTAGGCGCGGCGGGCTGGGCTTGGGCCAGCTCGGCCAAGCGCGCGAGTCCGGCGGCGGCTCCGCCTAGGGCGCTGGTGACATAGAGCAGATCGCCGGCTCTCGCGCCGGAGCGGAGCAGCGCACGGCCTTTGGGAACGGCGCCGACGAGGATAATGTCGACCACGGCGATCGGGGATTCGGCCAGGTCTCCGCCGGCCAGCGGGGTATTGTGGGCCTCGGCCAGGGCCAGAAGGCCATCAAGGAAGAGCTGTACCCAGGAGCGCCGGCGGCCTGGAGCAAGCGTGAGCTCGCGCGGTAAACCCAGCGAAAGAAAGGCGGCTACTGGACGAGCGCCCATCGCGGCCAGGTCGCTCAAGCCGCGTGCCAGGGCGCGATGGCCGACGGCTTCCGGCGGGTGCCAGTCGAGGCGGAAGTGACGGCCGGCGATCGATAAATCCGTCGTCACGGCCACTTCCTCGCCCTGGCGCAGAGCCAGCAGGGCGCAGTCGTCGCCGATGCCCAGGCTAAGGCCACTGCGAGAGGAGCGGGATGCCCGCTTGCGTATCTCGACGAGCAGGGCACGCTCGCCTTGTCCGGCGCTAATTCTTGAATTGGTCCGTTTCATGCTCACTTCACGAGAATAGGACAACGCAGTACGATTTTCTGTGCCGAGCATCTTCAGTGGGTATTTTAGTACCATATCTTCGACGATAACGGCAGTGTGTTGTGGAGAATTCCGTTGACTTGCAAGTGCCGGTTTGCTAGCCTTAACAGGCGATCCATAGGTACGCCCTTGGGGCGAGATGCGTTGTTTTGGGGGTCGGACGGCTCCGTTGCCCTGGCTTTGATTGAGTACACGGCGAATTGCGACCCTGCTTACGGCAGGGATGAAAGGCAAAAATGCTGCGCAAGCGCTATTACATTCTATTTGTCGCCAGAGATGAGGACGGCGGGATTCGCAAGATTCCCCTCCCTCTTAAGTATGTGTATGGTTTTATAGTCGCCGCGCTGGTGGGAGCCTTTACCATCGTGGGTCTGGCCGGGTCCTACACCCGCATGCTGCTCAAGACCGAAAGCTTCAATCAGCTCCGCCAGGACAAAGAAAACCTGAGCAAGAACTATAAGCAGATGGCGAAAATTGCGCATGACCGCAATGTGCAGGTGGCTTCGCTGGGCGCCTTGGCCAATGAAGTGACCGCGCTGTACGGATTGCGGCAGAACCGGCTGACCAAGTCCGCGCCGGCCGCTACCGCCGCTGCTGAACCAACGCCTGCTAGCCTGGCCTTGACCGATGACCCGGACCAGCAGCAGGTGAAGCTCTCCATCGACCAGTTATATGTGCTGCGGAGCCAGGCCATGTCGGGCCGCATCTCCCGCGCCCTGGAGGGCGGCCTCTCGCCCAGCTTTACCGGCGACTGGACGGAATTGGCCGACGCGCCTTCCCTGTGGCCGGTGGAGGGGCGCGTTGGCTCCGCCTTCGGTGAGCGCCAGGATCCGATCAACGGCGAAGGCGCATTTCACACTGGCATCGACATTGACGCTCCCAACGGCACGCCTGTGCGCGCCGCCGCCGATGGCGACGTGACCGACGCTTCGATGAACGCCGGTTACGGCCGCGAAATTATCCTCGATCATGGCCACGACGTGCTGACGGTCTACGGACATCTCTCCGCGATGGCGGTTGTGCCCGGCCAGCATGTGATTCGCGGCCAGGTGATCGGCTACGTCGGCCAGTCGGGCCGCGCCACCGGTCCGCACCTGCACTATGAAGTGCGTGTCCACAATGTCCCGGTCAATCCGCACAAGTATCTGCGCACTACCTATGAGCAGATCGCATTCAGCGATCCAGGCGATGCCGCTCCGCAAGGCAACTGAAGCGCGCGACGCAACGGATTCAACCTCGGCTCCCGCAGCATGGGAGCCGATGCTATTTGCGGGGATTGCGCCAGCGCTCGCCGGAGCAGAATCGCAAGCAACCCCCGGTGGTATCGTTATGTCGATGTGCATTTCAACCTGGGAGTTCCCACCTATGCCTCTCTTGACTCGATCACTTGCCGTTTTTCTCCTGATCGCCTTGCCCGCTACCGCACAGGACCGCACCGCGGGCTTGCAGACTGCCTTTGCCCGCGTCCAGCATCTGAAGCATGGCATCAATGCCTCGGAGTGGTTTGCCCAATCGGCCAGTGACTACTCGGCGGCCCGCACTAATCGCTACACCGATGCCGGCGACATTGCGTTGATGGCGCGGCTGGGCTTTGACAATGTACGTCTCAGCATCGATCCGGTGCCGCTGGAACGCGACCCCCTCGGCAAGGACGGCTTCAACGCTGATTTTCTGGGGCGGTTGGACACGGTTGTGGATACCATATTGGCCGATGGCATGGCCGTCCAGATCGACATTCACCCGGAGGAAAGCTACAAGCAGCAAGTGCGCACCAGCGACGTGGCAGTGGACCGTCTGACTGCGCTATGGCGGCGGCTGGCCGCGCATTATGCGACACGTGACCCGGAGAAGGTCTTCTTTGAGATCATGAACGAGCCCGCGGTCAGCGACCGCTATCGCTGGGCGGGCATTCAGGCGCGCGTGGCCGCGGCCATACGCGAGGTTGCGCCGAAGAACACCATCATCGCCACCGGGCCGAATTACTCCGGCATTCCGGATCTTCTGACCCTCAATCCGCTCCCCGACGGCAATGTGATTTATACCTTCCACACTTACGATCCCATGCAATTCACTCATCAGGGCGCCAGCTGGGCCGACCCGTGGATGAGTTCTTCGCATGGGATTCCCTACCCTGCGGCGGAGAGCTCGATGCAGGCGCTGCTGAAGCAGGTTTCCGATGCGTACGACCGCGCCAGCCTGGAAAACTACTGGCTGGATCACTGGGACGCGCATCATTTGCGCATGTTGATCGACGAGGCCGCGGCGTGGGGTCAGGCCAATCACGTGCCGCTGATCTGCAACGAGTTTGGAGTCTACCGCGTGTATGCGGACGCCGCCTCGCGCATGAATTGGATTCGCGATATGCGCACCGCCTTCGAGGCCGACGGCATCGGCTGGACGATGTGGGATTATCGCGGCGGCTTCGGCGTGGTGTGGAAGCAAGACGGCCAGCCCGCGAAGGTCGATCGGGCAGTGGTCGAGGCTCTGGGTTTGAAGGAGCAGTGAGAGACTCACAGTCGGGCCCCCTCCAGCCGAGTGCCACACATCTAGTACCTCGTTTATCGGCCACGCCAACCGGTTATTGGTGCTCCAATGTCTGTATCTCAAAGCGATTGCACATAAGTGGCTTTTTCCTTAATGAAAAGCTCCGTCATACAATGCCGACATGGGCTTGTGAATTGGAGAACTGCTCTAACAAACTTCACGAAAGGGTTCCCGCGCAATGGAAATGGAACGAATCTCGAATGCCGCTGTCGCTGCCGGGGAAGCTGAAGTTCCGGAGAGCCTGGGCCGGCTGAAGATTCCGTATCTTTATCGCTACTGGCAGCGCTGCTGGCTCAAGGTCAAGCAGCCGGCGGCCAAGCCCAGCCAGGACCACGGGGAGTGGGATCTGGAGAATACGCTGCTCTCTGGCCTGGGGCTCAACATTCTGGAAACCGGCAGGTTTCTTCACTCCGCAAGCCACACGGGCTTCGAATCCTTTGAGCAGTGGATCATCGAAACCAATGGCGGGGCCATCGAGGAGGAGAGGCTGACGCGCCTGCGCGATGCTCTTGCGGGCAAACCTGTCGGCTCCGCTGCCGGCTCTCTGGACGATGTGCCGGGGTTGACGGCTGAGGAACTGGCCTTCTGGGATGAGTACGGCTACGTGGTCGTCCACGATGCGGTGTCAGCCGATGACCGCGATGCTTCCGCCGCGGCTATTTACAAGTTTCTTGACGCCGATCCCGAAGATCCGGAGAGCTGGTACGGAAATAAATATGGCGTGACAATTTGGGTTCCCTTGCTGCGCCATCCAGCCTTTATAGCGAACCGTCAGGCGCCACGCCTGGTGAAGGCCTTCGCCCAGTTGTGGGGCCGGGAAGACCTGTGGCCGACGGTGGACCAGGGCGGTTTCAACCCGCCCGAGAACGCAGGTTGGAAGTTTCCGGGGCCGCACGTGCATTGGGACTCGACGCTCGCGCGGCCGCACTGCTTCGGCGTGCAGGGCATCCTCTACCTCACCGATACGCCCGCCGATCAGGGAGCCTTCAGTTGCATTCCCGGATTTAACCGTACATTGGACCAATGGCTCAGGGAGTTGCCTCCGTCGGAGGATCCGCGCCAGGCAATCCTGCGCCATCCGGGGTTGAAGCCGATTGAAGGCAAGGCCGGGGACCTGGTGCTGTGGCATCAATCCCTGCCCCACGGCGCCAGCCCGAACCAGGGCACGAAGCCGCGCGTCGTGCAGTACATTTCGCTGCGGCCAACCCGATGGGAGTATACGGCGGAGTGGAAGTGAGGTTTTAGTATTCCATCACGGGTAGACGAAGCAGAGACCGGCGTTCGTTGCGGCCTGTTGCGTCAGGTACTTGTCAACTCCGCTAATTCCGCTAACACCGCTTTACTTCTTACCCACATAACTCACGTGCCAGATGGAGCGCGAGCCGTCGTCGGAGACGAAGAGCGAGCCGTCCTTGGCCTGGGCGACACCAACCGGCCGGCCCCAGACGGTGTCGTCGGGCAACGTGAATCCAGTCAGAAAGTCCTCATACTCGCCGGTGGCGTGGCCGTTCTTCATGGGCAGGCGGATCACCTCGTAGCCGCCTCGTTTAGCGCGGTTCCAGGAGCCGTGCTCCGCCGCGAATCCGTCGCCTTTGAACTCGGCGGGAAACTGAGAGCCCGTGTAGAAAAGCATTTCCAGCGAGGCGAAGTGGGGATTCACCAGGATGTCCGGTGTAATGACTTTGGCTTGCAGTTCGGGATGCTTGCCGGGGTGGCGCGGGTCCTGAATTCCGCCGCCGGGACCGCCGTAGATAAACCAGGGCCAGCCGTAGAAGCCGTCCTCCCGCACGTGGGTGATATAGTCGGGCGGGTAGTTGTTGCCCAGGCCGTCCCTTTCATTCGTCGAGCACCATAGCTCGCCGGTGATGGGGTTGATGGCCTCGCCCACGCAGTTGCGCAGGCCGCTGGCGTAAATCTTGACGAAGTTGCCCTCGGGCGTGAACTCCAGCACGTCGGCGCGATGAAACTCCTCAGGATGAGTATCGGAGTCGTCCACGTTGGAGTGGGAGCCGACCGAGGCAAAGAGCTTCGTGCCGTCCCTGGAGAAGACCACGTCGCGCGTCCAGTGGCCGCCTCCGCGCAGGCGTCCGCCTCCGGGCAGGTCGGCGATATGCTGCGAGGGGCCAGCCGCCGTCAGGTCGCCGTTGTGATAAGGGAAGCGAACGATGCCGTCGGTGTTGCCTACGTAGACCCAGGCGGGATTCGGCCCGGCGGGATAAAAGGCGATGCCGAAGGGCTGATGCAGGCCCTCGGCAAAGACGGAAATCTGGGCAGCCTTGCCGTCCGCGCCCACGCCGCGAAAGACCTTGATCTTGCCGGTCTCGCTCTCGGCCAGAAAAAGGTCGCCGTTGGGCGCGGTGCGGATCAGCCGCGGGTTGTCCAGGCCGGTGGCATACAACTCCACTTTGAAGCCTTTGGGCGCAATGGGCAGCACGTTGGCGGGACGGGGAACGATCGTCGGCCCATTGTCCACCGACTCTTGCTGAGCTGGGGCGGGCAGGTCGGCCACTGTCAGGTGGCGGCGGATGCCGGGCGACTCGTGCGCCGCATCGGTGAAGGCAGCCTGGCCGGTAAGAACAGAGTGTTGATTGGGTTGCTGGTGCGTGGCATTCGCCGGCCTTTCGGCAATCTGGAGGACAAGGAAGGCCAGGAATCCGAGGGTGCAAGCAAGGGCAACAGCTCTGGAGGAGGGATCGGGATGACTCATAAGACCTCTGCGGGGATGGCGGTACTATTTCGTGGATGATGGAGCGGGGCCGAAAGGCGCAAACCGCTTCCGTTGCTGTCTATTTGGACGCGCCGGAGCCGGAAGAGGAATCAGGCGATCCCTTCGCAGTTGCATTCAGGCCGCTGAAGAGCGAACGATCGACCGAGGCCGTGACCACTACCCGGTCGTGCTTCTGGGTGATCTCCGCGGTCTTCAGCAGCTCTTTCAGGATGTTGTTCTCTGCGTTGCCGTTCAACTGGACAGTAAAGCCGCGAGCCAGCGTGACCAGCACTTGCAGCGCCGCGGCCTGGCGTGCAGCTACCGCCTCGCTGGGGGCGATCTCCACAATCCTCAGAGAGCCGGTCCAGCCGAAGCTGGCGATGATCGTCGAGTCGGCATCCAACGGCAGAGAGAGGCCGAGAATGCTGATGGCGCCGCTTTCGTTGAAGGGCAGGCCGATTTGGCCCACGCCCCAGGCCAGCGAGAGCAGCGGCACCTCGTGGTAGTGCTGGCGGAGCAGTGTGGAGCCGGCAAAGGGCCAGGCGGCGGTCGCGTGCCGGTCGAGCATGGAGTGAATCTGCTCGGGCGTCGGCGTGTTGGAGACGGCGACCATGTCATAGCCGATCTGCGCCACGCGCACAGTCCGGCCCTCGGATGGGATGTTATAAATCGTATGCCCGGCGTAGGACTCGCGGCTGGTGGCGTGGCTGTCGAGCCATGCGTTCAGCCGTTTGCCGGTAATCTTGCCCACCAGCACCATCGAATAGGCTACCGGGCCGTTGGGGCCACTGGGGTCGGCCATGCGATGCAGCGCAATGGCCGCCTCGTCGAGGTCGCGCTCCGGGTCAATTCCTATTGCATCGATGAACCGCTGGTACTCTGCGGCGTGCTGGGGCGGCTTCAGGTCCTTGTGAAAGAAGGCGCGCACCGGCTTGAGGTTGATGTAGAGGATGCCGTCGGACTCTGGCAGCAGCCGCGCGGCCTCCGGCGGAGCCTTGGAGCGCAGGAAGATCGCCGCGGCCAGGACAACCAGCACCGCGGCCACGATCCAGAGCGTTCTGCGCGTGCGTCGGTTCATAGATGGCCGTCAGAAATAAGGTATCACCAGTAACCCGCACGTGTTCAATAGATGTCCCTGATTGCCAGTTCAATTCGATGGAGGCGGTGATGGAACTGGAACTGGCGCTGGCGTTTGGGATGGTGCCTGCTCCAATTCGGCATTGAGGTGAACCGAACCGCTGGTCACGTTGAGTGTCTTGGACCAGTCGGTGAAACCCTTCTTCTTCACGGAAATCCGGTGGCTTCCTGGTGCGACAGTAACCGTGGATGGCGTGTTGCCAACAAACGCACCGTCGATTTCGATATCAGCTCCAGGAGGCGTGGATTCGATGTTCAACGAAACCTGCGCTGGGGCAACCGGTAGGGCAGGGATCTGCGCCTGCGCTGGAGCTGTTTGTGCATCAACAAAGTTAGCCATTTTCAGATGCATATCACCTTCAACAAAGGCGGTGATTTCGGTTCCCTGAGGAATGGTGATGTCCTTGCCGTGGACGAAGAGAAGCAGAGGGGCTGCCGGGAAAAACACAACCGCCGTTGCCACCATCCCCGTGGTCATTGCACCGACATGGCCGCCGCCCTTGTTGTCCTGTATCGCCCGCAGCGCGGCTTTCTCTTGATCCTTGAGGCGCACATAACTGATGGAAATATTCAGCTTGCCGCCGCGTCCCATGCTCTTCTTGGATTCGGCTTCTGTTACTGTAGCAATCGCTGTTGAGCCTTTGGGGATGACAATCACATTGTCCACGCTGATGTCTTCGACTACAGCAAAGGGAATTTCTTGGTTGACCCTTGCGTTTGCAGAGGAGATTGTCTCGCTGAGGCGGAGTTTTATAGGTGTGCCATCCAGCAGCGTATGGGGCGGAGGCGGTGCCGAAGTCGCGGCTTGCGGCGCGGCGGCCTGCGTTTCAGGAATGGGTTTTGCCTGTTGAGCAACGAGCAAAGGGCAAATTATAAAAAGCACGACCACGAGTATGTTCTTGCGCACGGGTTCCTCCCTACGATTCAAAACCGCCAAAACTGTTAAAGGATGGCACAAGAATCATCCTCCAATACACCGGTGTTTCGCAAGAAGATTCTGGGAATAATGAACAAAGTAGCAGGGCCGTCCTTTTACCGGGAACGGCCCTGACGTGTCTCATGCCAAACGTAATCGCGCCTGGTCAATGCTGCCTGACGTTACTCGATCACGCTTAGGCAATAGATCTTCCAGTTGTTGCCCTCGGAGAGATCGCGCGGCTTGGGCGGAAGCATCCCATACTCGCCCTTTCCGAGGTTGGCGTTCAGGACGATCTGGTAGACGCGAGGCGCAATCTTTTCAGAGGAGAATCCGACGGCGTTCTTGTCCAACTCATCATTCTCCTTGGTTGCAGCACTGGAGGTAATGGGAAAGACGCGCTCTTTCGATTTGATCTCAAACCGGATCAACCGATACTCCGCAATGGAGCGGCCTTCCGGCATGTAGACGGCGAGCGTGATGGGCAGAGTTACGTCTGTCTGGGCCTTGACGCCGGCTACATGGCCGTTCGTTGACCTGGCCCCCATATCATGGATACCCACCCCAAATCCGCCGAGCTTTGCAATCACAATCTCTGGCAGGATGGGCTTCCACGCACCGCTCTGGTCCTGATAATAGACGCCAACAACGTCGATGCCGGGGGGCAAAGCGGGCACCGCAGGCACAGGCGGAGCCGGCGGAACAGGAGCTACGGGCGGCGCTGGCGGCGTGAGAGCTACGGGCGGCGCTGGGGCTACAGGAGTCGGTGGAGGAGCGGGGGCCACGGGCATTGGTGGCGGCGCGGGGGCAGCAGGCGGAGGCGGCGGTGCAGCCGAGGCCTTGAGCACAATCGCCGAGACTACCTTGTCGCTGGCGCCTCCGGTCTTGAGAGCGATCAACCCATCCGTGGAGACGTCAAAGTTTCCCGGCTGCGCGTTGATGGTGGTGATAATCAGGTCATCCGACATGCCCGCTTTCACCAGCTTGACGATGGAATCGTTGTTCTGCGCCTGCTGGGCAAAGAGCAGACAGCCGGTAGCAAGAAGCGCTATCGCAAGAATGGTCTTGTGCATACTTTCTCCCTCGGCGTACAAACCCCTGGATGCCGATTTTAGCCTGCTAGTCGACACCAAAATCGTAGACCGCGACGGCGCTAACCATCAAATCGTTCCAGTTGACTTGCACATTGGGATCGTCATCGCTCAACCCTGTCGCCGCGACAAACCCGTATTCCCCCGGCTTCAAGGCGGCCGCCGGGGTGACCTTATAAACATTGGGGCGAATCTGTTCGGCGTTGAACTTG
>JBKQLG010000212.1:0-15788 GCA_052147235.1 Occallatibacter sp. | reverse complement strand
CAAGCGGAGCACCTCGGAGGTCCCGATCTGTGAGGATCTGGTCAAGAAGTTGGTGGAATGGCGGGAACACCTGAAGACGAAGCGTAAGGATGTATCGCCAGCTGCGTTTATCTTTGGCGGGCGGTTTGCAGGTCCCTTGGACCCGAGCAATTTCCGCAAGCGCGTGCTGCATAAGCTGGCCGAGGAACTGGAATTTCCGAAGCTGACATTCCAGGTCATCCGGCGCACGATCGCGACCTTGGCTCAAAAACTGGGGTCAAGCAAGGACGTGCAGGGCTTTATGCGGCATGAGACGACGGACACCACGGAGAACGTTTATATGCAGGTTCTCCTGCCGGGAGTACGTACGACGCTCGATGCAATCCATGCGCAGTTATCCAAAGGGACAGAGGTGCCGACGGCTCCTGAGCCACCGATGCGGCCTAATGGAAGTACGAGAACTGGCAACTCGACCGAGAAGAGAGATGGAGTGGATATGGTAGGAGCGATTCCAGACAACCTCACCGGGCAGATCGCAGCGGCAACTGCGAAGCCTGTTCGTGGAGTGGTTTTGGAATTTGCCCCTAAGTTGCCCACAACTCGGAGAAAGGAGGTGCTTCTAAATGCTTGAAATATTTGGTGGACCTGATCGGGATCGAACCGATGACCTCTTCCATGCCATGGAAGCGCGCTCCCAAACTGCGCCACAGGCCCACGCGTTGCGGCAATGCAACTTCCCTATTGTCTCCGCTGCGGCTGGATTTCGTCAAACCCGGCTGTACGACCGCAGTCGGCCTGGAATTCAACTCCGTTGAGCCCTCCAACTCCGCCACCAGCGCCCGCAGCCTGCAGAAAGTAAAAAATTCTTGCGTGACCGGGAACACTGGAGGCAGCTTCGGTGTCTAAGACAATAGAGCGCGTGGGACGCATGGCCTGAAAGCCAGTGTCCGTCTCCCGCGCACTCTTCGGCAGGGTTGGTTTTCAACGGCGCTTTTTCAGCCGTTGGTGCGAGTGGCCGCAAACGGAAACCGGGTTTCTCCGGCGCGGATCTGGCAGGCGCCCGATTTGCTTCTCTTGCGGTAAGGTGGGAGGATTCTGTTATGCAGGCGGACCTCACCATGGGCAATTATGCCAGCACACTGACGTTTCCCTCCCAGGAGGCGGCGCTGATCGCGGAACTTCAGGCCGGCTCAGAGGAGGCATTTGCGGGCCTGATCGCACGCTACCACCAGCCGATCTACTCGCTGCTGGCGCGCGCCGTGCAGAACCGTGCCGACGCCGCCGACCTGACGCAGGAGGTCTTCGTGAAGGTCTTTCGCGGAGTAGGCAGCTTTCATGGTGAGTCATCGCTGCGGACGTGGATTTATCGCATCGCCCTGCGCGAGGCTTCGAATCAGCGGCGCTGGTGGGCGCGGCACCGGCAGCCGGAGATACCCATCGAACAGGAGATGGCCGAGAGCGAATCCGGGCAGCCGGTGCTGCTCAAGGAGATGCTGGTGGACCCGGCTGAATCGCCGTATCAGACAGCCGAGCGCGAGGAAAGCAGAGCGCGGGTTGAGGAGGCCTTAAAACAGGTGCCGGAGCCCTACCGCACCACCCTCATCCTGCGCGACATTGAGGGTTTCATCTACGAGGACGTGGCGGAGATGCAAGGCGTGAATTTGGGAACGGTCAAGTCGCGGCTGGTACGCGGACGCGCTGCCTTGAAGGCGATTTTGACGACTCCAGCACAGTTCGCCGGTTCTCCGGCGAGCGCGGGGTTGGAGTTGCCCCTGGGAGAGGAGGCGCGATGAACGGCTGCAATGCAATGCAAACAAAGTTTACTGAGTATCTGGACGGTCGTCTGAGCGGACGCGAGATGCAGAGCGTCGCCGCCCATCTGGAGGGTTGCCCTGAGTGCGCCGGCGAGTGGAAGTCACTGGCGCAGGTACAGTCTTCGCTGGCCGCGCTGGGTCCGGCGCCGGTGCCGGAAGACCTGTTGTTGAGGATAAACGTGGCCATCAGCCATGAGCGCGCACGCCGCCGCCAGAGCCCCTTCCACGCCTTGAATCTGGCCTGGAGAAACACCATTGGGCCCTTCCTGCTGCAGGCCTCGGCCGGTTTTGCCTCCGCCGTATTGCTGCTGGGGACGGTCATCGTGCTGGTCGGCATGTTTGCCCAGCCGGAGAGTGTGCAGGCTACGGCCGACGAGCCGCTGGGTAATCTCACTGCTCCACACTTCCTGTATCTATCCAGCGTGGTGAGCGACAGCCAGATCGGCGTCGTCTCCGGCCCGATTGTCATCGAGGCCTATGTTAACGGCGCGGGCCAGGTCTACGACTACCGCATCATCTCCGGCCCAACCGATGAGGTCACCCGCGGCCAGGTCGAGGATCTGCTCTTGTGGAGCCGCTTCGAGCCGGCCCGCCGCTTCGGCCAGCCGATCTCCGGCCTGGCGGTACTCTCCTTCTCCGGCGTATCCGTGCGCGGGTAGAGATATCCGGGCAGAGATGAAGTCTGCCCCTGTGCTGCGCTTTACGCCATCGCCCGATGCCGCTGTGGCGCGGGCTCATCGATGGTGGCCAGATAGCGGTCTACGGCGGCGGCAGCCTTGCGGCCTTCGCTGATCGCCCAGACCACCAGCGACTGGCCGCGGCGCATATCTCCGGCGGCGAAGATATTCTCCACTGAGGTCTGGTAGTCGGCGTTGGCGGCCACGTTGCCACGCCCATCCAGAGCCACGCCGAATTGCTCGAGCATTCCGGAGCGCACCGGCCCCAGGAAGCCCATCGCCAGCAGCACCAGGTCCACATCGAGCGTAAACTCGGAGCCTTCAATGGCTTCGAACTTCGGCGGCGGGCCGACGCGCACCGCGTGCAACTGCTTCACGTTGCCCTCTGCGTCGCCTGTGAATCGCACGCTGTTGACGCTCCACTCGCGGATGCCTCCCTCCTCGTGCGCGCTTTCCGTGCGCAATTGCAGAGGCCACATCGGCCACGGCGTCGAGGTGGCTCTCTGGGTCGGCGGCTTGGGCATGATCTCGAACTGATGAACGCTTAAGGGGCGCTGGCGAAGGCTGGTGCCCAGGCAATCCGCGCCGGTGTCGCCGCCGCCGATGATGACCACGCGCTTGCCCTCGGCCAGAATGTCCAAAGCAGGATCGAGTTGATCGCCCTCGCAGCGGCGATTCTGCTGCGGCAGGTACTCCATCGCGAAGTGAATGCCCTTCAGTTCGCGTCCGGGAATCTTCAAATCGCGCGGCTGCTCGGCGCCGCCCGCCAGTAATATCGCGTCGTAGTGCTCGGTCAGCGCTTCCACCGGCACGTTCACGCCCACGTGCGCGTTGGTGACAAAGGTCACGCCCTCGGCGCGCATCTGCTCGATGCGGCGGTCGATCACGTGCTTTTCCAGCTTGAAGTTGGGAATGCCGTAGCGCAACAGGCCGCCGATACGGTCGGCTTTTTCGTAGACAGTGACGGTGTGGCCGGCGCGGCGCAACTGCTGCGCGGCGGCCAGACCAGCAGGCCCGCTGCCGACGACGGCGACGCGCTTGCCGGTATTCTGCTCGGGCGGCTCGGGATGAATCCAGCCCTCATCCCAGGCGCGCTCGACGATACTGCGCTCCATCAGCTTGATGGAGACCGCCTGCTGGCTGATGCCCAGCACGCAGGCAGCCTCGCAGGGCGCCGGGCAGATGCGGCCAGTGAACTCGGGAAAATTATTGGTGGCGTGCAGGCGGCGAATCGCCGGCTCCCAGCGGTTGTTGTAGGCCAGGTCGTTCCAGTCGGGAATCAAATTATTCACCGGACAGCCGGTGTGGCAAAAGGGAACGCCGCAATCCATGCAGCGCGCGGCCTGTTCCTTCTGCTTCTCTTCGGGGAAGGGCTGGTAGATCTCCAGCCAGTCGTGAACCCTCTCTTTTACCTCGCGGCGTACGGGTTGCTCGCGCTCAATTTCCAGGAATCCTGTCACCTTACCCATGCACCACCTCGGTTGCCGCCGCCACGGGCGACGAAGTTGTAGGGGGAGTGTAGACCGTTTCGACGCGCTCAATTCCCAGCACGCGCTTGTATTCGTGCGGGAAGATCTTGATAAAGCGCGGCTGCGCATCGGTCCAGTGCTCCAGAATCCATGCGGCGTGCGGGCTTCCGGTCAGGTCGCGATGGCGCTCCAGCAGTCCACGCACCTCGTTCACGTCCGCATCCAGGATCAGCGGCTCCAGATCGACGCTGGTCTGGTTGCATCGGCGCGCGGTGAAGTCGCCCCGCTCGTCGTAGACAAACGCGCGTCCGCCGCTCATGCCGGCGGCAAAGTTGCGCCCGGTCTTTCCGATCACCACAACCGTACCGTTAGTCATGTACTCGCAGCCGTGGTCGCCCACGCCCTCAACCACCGCAATCGCGCCCGAGTTGCGCACGCAGAAACGTTCGCCGGCAATGCCGTTGATAAAGATTTCGCCGCTGGTAGCGCCGTAGAGCACCACGTTGCCCACCAGAATGCTCTCCTCGGGCAGGAAGCTGGACTCCTTGGGCGGATAAACAATGATGCGCCCGCCGGAGAGCCCCTTGCCCAGATAATCGTTGGAGTCGCCTTCCAGTTCGAGCGTCACGCCGTTGGGAACGAACGCGCCGAAGCTCTGTCCGGCCGAGCCGTTGAACTTGAAGTGAATGGTTCCATCCGGCAAACCAGCCGATCCGTAGCGCATGGCAATCTGGCCGCCCAGCATCGCCCCCACCGTGCGATGCACGTTGCGAATCTCAAAGCTGGCCGTGACCGGCGTCTGTGTTTCCAGCGCCGGCTGGGCAGCCTCGATCAGCTTGTGATCGAGCGCTTTATCCAGGCCGTGATCCTGAGCCTGGATCTTGCGGCGAGCCACGCGCGAAGGCATCGTGGGCGCATACAGTATTGAAGATAGATCGATGCCCTTGGCCTTCCAATGCTCGGCGGCAACCTCGGCATCAATCTTGTCCACGCGGCCCACCATCTCATCCACCGTGTGGAAGCCCAGCTTGGCCATCAACTGGCGCACCTGCTCGGCAATAAAGAAGAAGAAGTTGACCACGTGCTCCGGCTGGCCCGCGAAGCGTGCGCGCAGCACTGGGTCCTGCGTCGCAATGCCCACCGAACAGGTGTTCAGGTGGCACTTGCGCATCATGATGCAGCCCATGGTAATCAGCGGCGCCGTGGCGAAGCCGAACTCCTCCGCGCCCAGCAGAGCCGCGATCACTACATCGCGCCCCGTCGCCAGCTTGCCGTCGGTCTGCACCCGGATGCGTCCGCGCAGGTCGTTCAGCAACAGCACCTGTTGCGTCTCGGCCAGGCCCAGTTCCCACGGCAGCCCCGCGTGCTTGATCGAACTCAAAGGCGAAGCTCCTGTCCCGCCGCTGTCGCCGGAGATCAGCACCACGTCGGCGTGCGCCTTGCTGACACCCGCGGCTACCGTGCCCACCCCCACTTCAGAGACTAGCTTGACGGCGATGCGCGCCTTGGGATTGACGTTCTTCAGGTCGTAGATCAGTTGCGCCAAATCTTCAATCGAATAAATGTCGTGGTGCGGCGGCGGCGAGATCAATCCCACGCCGGGAATCGAGTGGCGCACCTTGGCGATGATCGCGTCTACCTTGTGGCCGGGCAGTTGTCCGCCCTCGCCGGGCTTCGCGCCTTGCGCCATCTTGATCTGCAACTCGTCGGCGTTCACGAGATAATTTGTAGTAACGCCGAAGCGGCCGCTGGCCACCTGCTTGACGGCCGAGCGCCGCGAGTCGCCGTTGGGGTCGCGCTTGAAGCGCTCTTCGTCTTCGCCGCCCTCGCCGGTGTTGGACATTCCGCCCAGCCGGTTCATGGCAATCGCCAACGTCTCGTGCGCTTCTTTTGAAATGGACCCGTAGCTCATCGCGCCGGTCGTAAACCGCTTGACGATCTCCTTCGCCGGTTCAACTTCCTCCAGCGAAACGGGATGGTCTGAGTACTTCAGTTGCATCAGCCCGCGCAGCGTGCACAGATGGCGGCTCTGATCGTCCAGCAGATCGGTGTACTCCTGGAAGGTCGCCGGATTGTTCTGCCGCACCGCCTGCTGCAGCTTGCTGATCGTCTCCGGATTCTGCAAGTGGTACTCGCCGTCGATGCGGAACTGGTACTGGCCGCCGACCACCAGTTCGGTTTCAGACTCCGTAAGCGGCTCGAAGGCGAATTTGTGCTTGAGCAGAGCCTCGCGCGCCAGCACCTCCAGCCCCACGCCCTCGATGCGCGACGCGGTGCCGGAAAAGTAATCGTCAATCACCGATCGATTCAGCCCCACGGCCTCGAAGACCTGCGCGCCGCGATAGCTTTGCAGTGTGCTGATGCCCATCTTCGAGAAGGTCTTCAGCAGGCCCTTGTTGATCGCCTTGATGAAGTTTTTCTCCGCATGGGGGCCGCTGACGCTGTGCGGCAGCAGGCCAAGCCGCTTCAGGTCGTGCAGCGTCTCGATAGCCAGATAGGGATTGATGGCGCTCGCGCCGTACCCGATTAGCAGAGCAAAGTGCATCACCTCTCTCGGCTCGCCGCTCTCGATAATCAGCGCCACCTGCGTGCGCGTCTTGTCGTTGACCAGCCGGTTATGCACAGCCGCCATCGCCAGCAGGCTGGGAATCGGCGCATAAGTCGCATCGACGCCGCGGTCGGAGAGAATCAGCAGCGTGTAGCCGGAGTCCACGGCGTGCGCGGCGCGGTCGCTCAGGTCGTCCAACGCGTGTTCGAGAGCCGTCTCGCCGTCGGCGGCGCGGAAGAGCGTTGGAATTGTCGTGGCCAGCAAGTCTCCCGAAGAGACGCGCTTCAGCTTTTCCAGGTCGCGATTGGTCAGGATCGGATGCGGCAGCTTCAGCGTGTGGCAGTTGTCCGGCGCCTCGTCCAGAATGTTGCGCTCCGTGCCGATGTAGCTGATCAGCGACATCACCAGCTCTTCGCGGATCGGATCGATGGGCGGATTGGTTACCTGCGCAAAGAGCTGCTTGAAATAGTTGAATAAAGGCTGCGGACGATCGGAGAGGCAGGCCAGCGGCACATCGGTGCCCATCGAGCCAATCGGCTCCGCACCGGTTGCGCCCATCGGCCCCATCAGGATTTTCAGGTCTTCTTCGCTGTAGCCGAAGGCGCGCTGGCGGCGCAGCAGAGGTTCAGTCTTGGCAACCACGTTGCGCGCCGGAGGCTCCGGCAACTGATCGAGTGTGACCTGCTGCTCCTTCAGCCATTCCGCGTAGGGCTGCCGCCCGGCCAGTTGCTTCTTGATCTCATTGTCTGAGATGATGCGCTGCTGCACGGTATCGACCAGGAACATACGGCCGGGTTGCAGGCGGCCCTTCTTGCGCACGTCCTCAGCCGACACGTCAAGCACCCCGGCCTCGGAGGCCAGCACTACCACATCATCCTTGGTCACAACGTAGCGCCCAGGGCGCAAGCCGTTGCGGTCCAGCGTTGCGCCAATCACGCGGCCGTCCGTAAAGCACAGCGCCGCGGGGCCGTCCCAGGGCTCCATCAGCGAGGCGTGGTACTCATAGAAGGCGCGCTTGTCTTCGTCCATGTCGGGATTGCCCGACCAGGCTTCCGGAACCATCATCGCCATTACATGAGGCAGTGAGCGGCCCGACTGATAGAGGAACTCCACCGCGTTGTCCAGAGAAGCCGAGTCGCTGCCGCCGGGCATGATCACCGGAAAGAGCTTGTCGATCTCGCTGCCGTGCAGCGGGCTATCCAGAATCGACTGGCGCGCGTACATCCAGCTGACATTGCCGCGAATCGTATTGATTTCGCCGTTGTGCGCCAGATAGCGGTAAGGATGAGCCAGCTTCCAGCTGGGAAAGGTATTCGTGGAAAAGCGCTGGTGAATCAGGCAGAGCGCGCTCTTCACCAGCGGGTTGGCCAGTTCATAATAGAAATCCTCAATCTGCGGCGCCAGCATCAGCCCCTTGTAGACCATCGTCCGGCAAGAGAGCGAGGGAATATAAAAATCCTCCTTGCCCTCGATCTCCGATTCCACGATCTCGTTTTCCGTCCGGCGGCGAACCTTGTAGAGCAAGCGCTCGAAGGCCTCCTCTTCCATTCCCTCCGGCTTGCCTAGAAACAGCTGCTCGATGTAGGGCTGCGAAGCGCGCGCCTCGCGGCCGATCACAATGCCGTTCACTGGAGTGTCGCGCCAGCCCAGTACCCTCAGCCCCTCTTCCTGCGCAATGCGCTCCAGCACGCCCTCGCATTGCATGCGGAAGTGCTTGTCCACCGGCAAAAAGCACATCGCCACGCCATAGGCGCCCGCCTCGGGCAGCCGCGGCATCCCCAGCACGCCGCATTCATGCGCATAGAACTCATGCGGAATCTGAATCAGAATGCCAGCGCCGTCGCCCGTCTCCGGATCGCAGCCCGCCGCGCCGCGATGCGTCAGGTTGATCAGTACCTCCAGGCCCTTGCGGATAATATCGTGGCTGCGGACGCCGCGAATGTTGGCGACCAGCCCCATTCCGCAGGCATCGTGCTCATTCCGCGGGTGATAGAGCCCTTGCGGTTTTGGTATGCGGGTACAATGATCCAATCTCTGCATGGCAACCTTTCTTGATGAAAAATTTCCCTGCGAAGTGCAATTTCCGCCTGAAAGACACTGCCGGTGAACGATTTCTTTCTAGGAAAATCGCCTCGTCCTTCATGGATAGGCCCGGCGGAGCAGGCCCGGCCGCATCTGGGGCTTAGCTGGAGTCTTTAGTATAACGAAAAATTCACATTCCGGCAGAACTTCGTGCACTTCCGTCCGGCCAGTGTCCCATATTTTGCCGCGCATGATGAAAGATAAGGGCTTTACAGAATGAGGAACAACGCATTCAGAGTTGCAAGAAGTGTCAGGGCACGACTTCAGTCGTGCCGTAAGACGCCCCAACCAACATCATCAACACAAACATCTAATAAACGCCGCATGCATCTCTCCCGGAAATCTGCAACAAACTGTATCACAACATCCCCAGCTCCCGCAGCAGAAACGCATAGTCCAGCGCGATCTCCTTCAGGTAGTCATACCGCCCGCTTGCTCCGCCGTGCCCGGCCTGCATATTCGTCACCAGCAGCAGCAGATTGTCATCCGTCTTCAGCCTGCGCAGCTTGGCCACATACTTCGCCGGCTCCCAATACATCACCTGGCTGTCATGCAAGGATGTCTTCACCAGCATCGCCGGATAACTCGACGCCTTCAGATTGTCATAGGGCGAGTAACTCAGCATATAAGAAAAGTATTCGGATTCATTTGGGTTTCCCCACTCCTCGTACTCTGGAACAGTCAGCGGCAAAGTAGCGTCGAGCATGGTGTTCATCACATCCACAAACGGCACGTGCGAGAGCACCGCGCGAAACAAATCCGGTCGCAGATTCACCACCGCTCCCATCAGCAGCCCGCCCGCGGACCCGCCCTCAATCGCCACGCGAACCGGGTCGCCATAACTCGCCGCAGTCAGGTATTCGACAGCGGCGATGAAATCCGTAAATGTATTCCGCTTGACTAGCATCTTGCCCGCGTCGTGCCACGGCTTGCCCATCTCGCCGCCCCCGCGGATGTGCGCATAGGCCATCACCACGCCGCGATCCAGCAAACTCAGCCGGTTGGAGCTGAAGCCCAGCGGCAAAGAATATCCATAAGAGCCGTAGCCATAAACGTATAGAGGATTCCGTCCCTCTATGCGTTTGTCTTTGCGATAGACGAGAGAGACCGGAACCAACACGCCATCGGGCGCGGTGGCGTTGACGCGCTCGCTCGCATAAAGTGTGCGGTCGAAGCCGCCGGGAATCTCCAACTGCTTGAGCAGCACTGATGCGCCCGTGGCCACGTCGTATTCATAGACCGAACTGGGCGTCACCAGCGACTGGTAAGCATAGCGGAAGGTGGGCATATCAAAAATCCGATTCACGTACGGCTGGGCGCTGTAAGCCGGCTCGGGAAAACTGATCTCGCCCGCCTTCACTGCCTCCGGCCCGTCGCCTTCAAAGCGCCAGACGCGCAGCCTCGGCAGCCCCTCCTCGCGCTCGCAGGCGATAAAAAAGCCGGCGAAGATGTCAATCTCCTCGATCATTACATCGTCGCGGTGAGCAATGAGTTCCGTCCAGAACTCGCGCCCCTGCGTGTCCACAGGCGCGGTGACCACGCGGAAATTCCGCCCGCGATCATTGGTGCGGATGAACCAGAATCCATTGCGGTGGTCGAGGTAGTACTCGTGTCCGTCCTCACGCGCGCTGATGAGCATGAACCGGCCCTCCGGCTCCGTGGCCGGCAGCACCCACGACTCGGTGGTGATGTGGCTGACTGACTCCATCACAATAAATTTGCCGTCGCGCGTGCGTCCAACGCCCAGGTTGAAGCGCTCGTCGTCCTCTTCATAAACCAACACATCTTCCGTGTGCTGCCCCACGCAGTGGCGCCACAACTGGTACTGCCGCTTCTGCTCCTCATCCTCGATGGTATAAAAAAACGTGCGATTGTCCGCTGCCCAGACGACTGAGCCAACGCGCTCAACCTCGCCCGCCAGCGTCTCGCCACTCTCCAGGTCCTTGATGTGCAGCGTGTACTGGCGGAAGCCGGTGGTATCGGTGGTGTAGGCCAGCCAGCGGCCGTCGTCGGTAACATCCATGGCGCCAATCGAAAAGAATGCATGCCCCTCGGCCAGTTGGTTGCCGTCGAGAATGACCTGTTCCGGCGTGCCTTCGCTCGCGTTGGGAGAGCCGTGCGTGCGGCAGTGAATGGCGTACTGGAGACCTTCTACGGTGCGCGTGTAATACCACCAGCCGCCATCGCGAAAGGGCACCGAGACGTCGGTCTGTTTCATGTGCGAGAGCATCTCCCGGTAAAGCTCCTCGCGCAGGCCGTCCAGCGGAGCCATTACCGCCGCGGCGTAGACGTTTTCGGCCTCCAGGTACGCGGTCACTTCGGGGTTCTCTTTATCGCGCAGCCAGGCGTAGTCGTCCGTCAGGACGACACTATGCAAAGCAGTCTCCTTGTGTTCCTTGCGAGCAATAGGGGGCGGAAGAAACGGTTTCTCGTCCATCTCTTTTCCAGTGTATTGCCGGGTGCCCCATCTTTTCCGCTTCTTTCCGCGTAAAGGGCGGAAACCACGAACCTCAATCCGCCGCGTTTTCCCTCCTAAGGGAACCTACCGCCAGCCAGACTCGTACAATAGAAAGCGATGAAAGGCATTCGCAGAATACATTCCGCTTTTTCCCGGCTGCTCGTGGCAGCCGGCATTTCCGTCTTCGCCATCGCCGCCCAGACAGCTTTGGCCGAGCGGGTCGAGGACCTGCCCCAACCCACCGATTACGTAAGCGACTTCGCCCACGTGCTCTCGCCCCAGGCGATTGCCCGGCTGGACTCGCTCTGCGGCCAACTCGACCACTCAAACGCCAACGCGCAGATCGCCGTGGTTACCATCCATACGGTGAATGGTGAAGACCCAGCCGACTTTGCCATTCGACTCTTCTCCAAAATGAAGCTGGGCAAGAAAGGAACTGACCGAGGTGTTCTGGTGTTTCTGGCCGTTGACGACCACAAGCGCCAGATTATTGTTGGCTACGGCCTGGAAGGCATTCTGCCCGATGGCAAGGTGGGCGACATTGGCCGGGAGATGGTGCCCGATCTGCGCGCCAACGACTTTGACGGCGCGGTAATAGGAGCCGTAGACGAGATTGCGCAGGTGATCGCCGCCGACGCCAAGGTTACATTGGATGAGGATGCGACAGACGCTGCGGACGTGCCTGTCGCTCCCGCGGAGCCGCCACAGTCGCTGGGCATGAGAATTCTCTCCCACCTTGTGGTGGGGCTCTTTATGTTGATCATTCTAGGCCCCTGGGTCTTGCGGACCCTGATCGGTTTTGGCCTCTTTGGCGGCTGGGGAAGAGGCTCCTGGCTCGGAGGAGGAGGAGGCTTTGGCGGCGGCGACTCCGGCGGCGGTGACTCCGGCGGTGATTTTGGTGGCTTTGGCGGAGGCGATACCGGCGGCGGCGGAGCCGGTGGAAGCTGGTAGGTTTCAATTTCGATGAAGGGGCTTGCCTTATGGATCTCTAAATGAGTCGACGTTTTGAAAGGGCATGGCTTTACAGCTTGCGGAAAGAAACATTCAGGGTTGCAAGAAGTGTCAGGGCACGACTTTAGTCGTGCCGTAAATGACGCAAAATCGACGCGGGCTTTAGCCCCTGAGGGAATGCCCCACGTGTAGAAGAATTTGAGCAATGGCTTCCCTGATTGGAGGCCGAAGGAGAAAAGAACAACATGAGCAAGGGACTTTGGATTGCGCTGGGAGTGGTCGGAGTTTTTGTTTTGGCTCTGCTGATGGTCTTCGGCAGCTACGTGAGCGCCAGAAACCAGATGGTGGCCAAAGATCAGGCGGTGAAGAGCAAGTGGTCGGAGGTGGACGTGCAGTTGGAGCGGCGCGCCGACCTGATTCCCAACCTGGTGGAGACCGTGAAGGGCTTTACCAAAGAGGAGAGTACGGTCTTTGGCGACATCGCCAACGCCCGCGCCGGCATGTCGAACGCGCAGGGGCCGGCGGGCAAGATCGCGGCCAATGGGAAGCTGGATTCGGCGTTGGGCCGCCTGCTGCTGCTGACGGAGAACTACCCGCAACTGCGCTCCAGCGACCAGTTCATGCGCCTGCAGGACGAGCTGTCGGGTACCGAGAACCGCATCAGCGTGGCGCGCAAGCGGTATAACGATGCGATCCAGGACTACAACACATTCATTCTTCAGTTCCCCAACAACATCTGGGCTGGCATAGCCGGGTACCACGAGAACACCGCCTACTTCGCGGCCCCGGAAAGTGCAAAGACCGCCCCGGCAGTCAAGTTCTGACAATTCGCTGGTCGAGGTTCGTGGATTCCCACCCTTTCCGCAGAAAACGCGGAAAGGATGGGGCACGGAACCATTCCCTGTTCCTTCTACCCTCTTCTTTCACCGATACCTTCGCGTGGCCTTGAGAACCACGGAGAAGACGCCGGATTCGTCGCGGGCCACCTGCAGCGAGGCATTGCGGTTGATGATGATTTCTGCCTGAAGGAGCTGCTGAGCGGTAGTGTTGACGTTGGTGGCGTAGGTTAGCGTGACATTGGAGCCCAACTGCTCCTCGACGATGATGCGGGAGGTGGAGTTGCCCAGCGCGCCGAGGTAGTTGGGGTCCACCTTGACGCTCCCGGCGCCGAAGAGCTTTTGCACGCGCGAGCTGACCGTGGCGTTAAGAGCGCCGCCGAGCAAGGCGTCGGTGGTGGGATTGGCGAGGGCTTGCTGTTGCTGCTCGGTATAAAGGCGCTGCTGGTCTCCGGTGCGGCCCAGAGCCAGCAGAGCCACCACATCGGCCTCCGGCAGCGGGGGATCGGAGCGATAGGTGACCGTCATTTGTTGCGGAGTGCCGTGCAGTCCTAGGGTAATGTCGTAGTCCTCGACGCGCGCCGTGGCGTTCAGGTCGATGGAGGGTTGAATCCGGACCGGGTTGGTGAAATAGATGTCGCCGCGCTGCAACTCATAGCGGGTTCCGGCCAGGATGGCGCTGCCTTCGGTGATGGAAACGCGGCCCAGCAGCGAGGGCGAGGCCACGGTGCCGCGCAGGCGTAAATCGACGTTGCCGGCCAGCTTCGCGTAAGCGTTCTGGAAGTTCAACTGCGGGGATGAGGCGATATGCACGTCCAGCCGGATGTGATTGGACGGCGCGTCAAGTGGCGCAATGGTTTCGACTGCGGCCGCCTGCGCGGCCAGCGCCGCAATGTCCAGGTCGGGGCTGACCGAGAAGCGCGTAATCAGCACATTGCCTGAGAGCAAGAGGTTGTTCTGAAGTCCTTGCAGATGAAGCTGGGCGTCGGCCAGGGAGCTGACCCCTTGCGGGTAACGGATGCGAATACCCGTCCCAGTGGCCGTCAGGTCGGCGAAGAGACCGTGCTGATAGGCCAGGTAGCCGCCGAGGCTGAGCAGTCCGCCGCCGCTCATGGCCGTCAGCGACTTGACCTCCAGCCGATTCTGGTTGAACTCTAGTGTTCCATGCAACTGGCTCAGCCCATTGGGCACATCCTCAAGGGAAAGCGCCGCGTCCTGGAAGTCGATCCGCCCGCTCAGGCTGGGATCCATCAATGGACCGTGCGCCTCCACCTGGAAGGTGGTGTTTCCGCTGGCGGTGAGGTCGCGGTCGAGAGTCTCCGCAAGCTTCAAATTAATGGCGCCGCTGGCGGCAACGTCCAGCTCATTCTTGTCCTTGAGCGAGAGGCTGCCCTGGACCTGCAGGTCGGTCTCTGCGCCGGTCACGTGCAACGGTTCTAGATGGATTAGAGCATGGTCGAGCGTGGCATGGAGGCCTCCCTCGCTTTGTAGAGGAACTCCAGCCACAGTGACCGCCAACTGCTGGATGCGAGCCTCGCCTCGCATCTCCTCGGGCCGCGCCAAAGGCCCCTCGATGGTGACCGTTCCTGCCAGTGCGGACTCCCCGCTGAGGCCCTCTACATGAGCCAGCTTGAAGAGCGCGCCAATGTTCAACCGCGAAAACTCAACTTTGGCCTGGGTGGCATAGTCGCCGGTAAGCGCCGTCTGGCCGTGTGCGCTGAAGTCGGCCGCCTCCAGCTGAGTTGTCAGGTCGTAATTAACGGCGCGGTTGGCTGTGTGCGCCGCCAGCTCCAGGTTGCCCAGCGATTCTCCGTTCAGCGTCAGGCCGGGTAGGGATGCATGAATTTCAAGGCGTGGATCCTCTGGCGTTCCCTCGCCCTTCACGGTGAATCCCAGCTTGCCGGTGACAGCCAGGCCCACGCGGCGCAGAGCTTCGATGCGAGACACTTCGATCCCCGCGCCGGACGCGTCCAACTGGAAGAAGTGGGATGAGAGGTTATAGCTGCCGTTGGCCGTGATTTTGCCGGCCTCTTTGCTCACCGAAACCGAGGTCAGGTTGATAGCCTGGTTAGCGAGTGTGCCTTGCGCTCGGATGCGGTCTACCGGTTCGCTGAAGACGCTACCCTTATCCATCTCGACCCATCCCGAGCCACCCAGCGCGTGAAGGGGCCCGTCGAGTTGAAGCTGCGCATCCAGAGAGCCCGTCGCGGGCAGATTCGGACCCGTGAAGGGCCGCAGATCGTCCAGGCCGACCTTGCCGGCGCTCAGGCGGAGATGAAGCACTGAATTGGCGTCAAAGGACAGTATGGGCGCGATTCCGCCATGCTTGGCAGGAACTGAAGCCGCCACCAGGCTGCCGCTGAAGTCGATCGCGGCCTTCCCGCTGCGCAGTTGGCCATGGGCGAGGTCGATGCGGGCAGCCGAGTATCTGCCGAAGGCCTCGACCGAATCCAGGCGAAGAAACTGTGACTGTGTAGTATTCGTCGCGGAAATCGCCGGAGGCGTGAAAATCGGCGGCCGCAAAATCGCCATCATGGCCGGTCCATGCGCGGTCGAAAGCGCCGAGCAGGTCGAATCTTCCGCCGATGCGGTCAAAGCCGGCGGCGCCAATTTGCTGCGCGGTGGCGCATTTAAGCCGCGCACCTCGCCCTACGCATTCCAGGGGATGGAGTCCGAGGGCCTAAGCCTCCTAGAGCATGCGGGGCGGCGGGTCGGGCTTCCGATCGTCAGCGAAATCATGGAGGCGCAGGATATCGAGTTGTTCGTGGCGCATGCCGATATGTTGCAGGTCGGCGCGCGCAATGCACAGAATTTCTCGCTCCTGCGCAAGCTCGGGCGCACTAAAAAACCGATCCTCCTGAAGCGCGGTATGTCGACGCGCATCGAGGAATTCCTCATGGCCGCCGAGTACATCCTCTCGGAGGGTAATCCCAACGTGGTGCTATGCGAGCGCGGCATTCGCACCTTTGAGACC
>JBKQLG010000211.1:0-17718 GCA_052147235.1 Occallatibacter sp. | reverse complement strand
ATAGCTGAACTTGTCGATGGCCTGGGTTTCGTGCAGGCCTGTCAAGCGCAGATGATTATCCGGGCCATAGACGGCGATATGCACTGCAACTTCTCCACCAAATACCTCCGCGAGGTCGGCGGCAAGGATTACCTTGAAGCCCTCATGGCGGCCTTCCAGAAGTTCATTCCCGAGCATATCGCCGTCTATGGCCCGGATAATCATCTGCGCTTGACAGGCCTGCACGAAACCCAGGCCATCGACAAGTTCAGCTATGGCCTCTCGGATCGCGGCGCTTCGGTCCGCCTGCCGGTCAACTTCATCAAGCACGGATACAAGGGCTATCTGGAAGATCGCCGCCCCAACTCGGAAGGCGATCCCTACCAGATCGTCTCGCGCATTCTGAAGACGGTCAATAGCGTGCCAAAGCCTGAACTGGTTCTCGCGTAGGCCTGTCGGCTGGCGCATCCCGGCCCGGCCGCGGATGTGCGCAAAAAATCCTGGGCCGACCAGAGGCATCGGCCCAGGAACTGAACAAAGAGAAAGGACTCAGACACACAGATTCCAGCGGTTTACAGGTCAAAGTAAAGGAAGAACTCGTAGGGCACGGGGCGCAGGTTGACCGGAGCCAGCTCGCGTTCCCGCTTGTACGAGATCCAGGTATCGATCAGGTCCTTGGTGAAGACATTGCCCTTGAGCAGGAAGCCGTGATCCTTTTCCAGCGCGGTAAGCACCTCGGCCAGCGAGCCCGGCGTGCTCTTGATCTTGGCGGCTTCCTCCGGCTCCAGTTCGTAAAGATCCTTTTCCAGCGGCTCGCCTGGGTCAATTTTGTTCTGGACACCGTCCAGACCGGCCATTAGCAGCGCCGAGAAGCACAGGTAGGGGTTGGACGAGGGGTCGGGGCAGCGGAATTCCAGGCGCTTGGACTTGGGACTCTTCGAGTAGACCGGAATGCGCACCGCGGCAGAGCGATTGCGCTGCGAAAACGCCAGGTTGACCGGCGCTTCGTAGCCCGGCACCAAGCGGCGATAGCTGTTGGTCGTCGGGGCGCAGAGCGCCAGCAGCGCGGGAGCGTGCTTAAGCAGGCCGCCGATGTACCACAAAGCGGTCTGGCTGAGCAGGCTGTAGCCATTCTTATCGAAGAAGAGGTTGGTGTCGCCCTTCCACAGGCTCTGGTGCACATGCATGCCGGAGCCGTTGTCGCCAAAGAGCGGCTTGGGCATGAAGGTGGCCACCTTGCCGTGCTTCCTGACCGTGTTGCGCAGGATGTATTTGAAATACATCACGTTGTCGGCCATCTTCTTGAGGGGCGAGAAGCGCATGTCGATCTCGCCCTGGCCGGCGGTGCCCACTTCGTGATGATGCACTTCGATGGGGATGCCGACCTTCATCATGTTCATAATGATCTCGGAGCGCAGATCCTGCTGCTGATCGGTCGGCGGCACCGGGAAGTAGCCCTCTTTGTGGCGGATCTTGTAGCCCAGGTTGGGCTTTTCATCCCGGCCGGTGTTCCAGATGCCCTCGTCGGAGTCGATGCGATAGTAGCCGGTAAAGGCGTTCTGGTCGTACTGGATGTTGTCAAAGATGTAGAACTCCAACTCCGGACCCCAATAGCTGGTCTCCGCGATGCCGGTGCTCTTCAGGTACGCCTCCGCCTTTTGCACGATATAGCGCGGATCGCGGCTATACGGCTTCCCCGAGACCGGGTCCCTCACATCACAGATGATGCTCAGCGTGGGAATCTCCAGGCACGGGTCCAGATACACTGTCTCCGGGTCCGGAACGAGCAGCATATCGCTTTCGTTGATCTGCTGGAAGCCGCGGATGCTGGAACCGTCGAAGCCGATGCCTTCGTCGAACAGATCTTCGTTCAACTCTTCGACCGGGATCGAGAAATGCTGCCACATGCCGGGAAGATCGATAAACCTCAGGTCGACAATCTTCGCTCCGGTCTCCTTGGCCAGCTTGATTACGTCGTTTGCACTCTTGGGCATGGTCCAATCTCCTAGATGATTTGCCTCCCGGTTGGCTGCCTCGGGCTAGGGGCGATGCAGGAACAACGCGGTATGATCGAGAGGATGGCTAAATTATAGTCGAATGCTCTTCCCCGGTATAAGGAACCCATAAAGATTTTTCGCTGCGCCGTAAATAACAGGCGCATCTCTGTGGAAAACGCTGTAAATACGGGCTCATTCGTATTGTGGTAAGTATTCCCGGCCGATTTCCCCATACTCCCGGCTCAGACCCTATAATTAAAATGAAGCAAAAGTTAAAATGAAGTAAACCCCTTTACCTGAATCCAAATCCACAAGGAGATCCATGCCCACTGACTACCGCAACTTTCTAGCTCTGTCTTATGACCAGCTGGAAGAACTCAACCTGGAAGCCAAAGCCGAACGCTCCAATCGCGTGGCGGCCCATGAGATTCGCGAGAAGCGGCTGAAGTACCTGACCGACGAAAAGCGGATCAAGGCCGTGACCGTGCTGTTCACCGACCTCGAAGGCCGCCTGCACCTGCTCGACTACGACAAGAAGTTCATTCTCGGCGCGCACGAGAACCTGACCTTCGACGGCTCCTCCATCCGCGGCTTTACGGCCCAGAAGGAGAGCGATCTGCGCTTGGGCATCGACTGGAGCGCCTTCTACTGGGTTCCGGCGGACGTTTTCGGCAACGGCAAAGTGCTGGTCTTCGGCACCGTCATCGACAAGGACGGAACTCCCTACTCCGGCGACCTGCGCGGCGTGCTCAAGGGCTATGCCGACGAGCAGCACAAGAAGAACGGCTATACCCTCAACTCGGCCAGCGAGATCGAGGGCTTTGTCTTCGCGGGCCGGGACGCCGAGCGCACCTACCACAAGACCGGCAAGTTCGAGTTCATCAGCGATGGCGGATACTACCATGCGCTTCCACTCGATCCGCTGCGCCAGTTCATTGACACCTCCGCCGAGGTGCAGCGCGCCATGGGCTTCCAGAACGAGAAGGATCACCCGGAAGTCGCCCCCAGCCAATTCGAGATCAACTACAGCTACGCCGAAGTGGTGGCCGCGGCCGACCAGATTCAGCTCTACAAGCTGCTCACCCGCCAGATCGCCAACAATATGGGCTTCACGGCCTGCTACCTGCCCAAGCCGGTGGTCGGCATCAACGGCAGCGGCATGCACACCAACGTCTCCGTCTCCAAGGGCAAGACCAACCTCTTCTGGAACGAGAAGGGCGAGGAGCAGTTGGACGCCTTCGGCTGGAACTTCCTGGACCGCATTCTGACCAGCGCACTGGACCTGTGCCTGATCTTCAACTCCAGCGTGAACGCCTATCGCCGCCTCGATCCGCACTTCGAGGCTCCCAACCAGATTCGCGCCTCGGCCGTCGATCGCGGCGCCATGGTTCGCGTGCCCATCGGCAACCACCGCTCCATGCGCACGGAAGTCCGCGCCGTGGCTCCGGACGCCAACCCCTATCTCGCGCTCTACGGCATCTTCAAGACCGGCCTCGACGGCGCGATCTCCAAGGACAAGAACCTACGCGCCGGCGGACGCTATCTGCCCGACAACATCCAGAAAGCCATCGCGGACTTCGAGTCTTCTGCCTGGATCAAGAAGATTCTCGGCGAAGACGTGCAGGGCCGTTATGCCGAGCTGAAGCTGGCCGCGGCCAACCGCTGCCCGCGCGAACTGGGCACCGTCGTCAAGGGCTGCGAAGTGCAGTTCCACCACGAGGTCTACAACCAGTCCCTCTGGAATATGTTCTAGCAGGAATACTGGGTGCCCCAGCTCCCGATCTTGGGACCTGGGAACCCACAACCCACGGGCAAGTCAACAAGGGCGGCAGACCGGCAGCGGTTTGCCGCCTTTGTACTTCTGAGCAAAAAGAAGACAATGCACGCGAAACAAATCGTTCTTGTCTTACGTATAACAACCGGGAGTCCCGCAAATCGAAAACCCTGCAAAGGCCAGCTATGAAAATACTGCGAAAGATTTTGATCCTGGGAACGGTCGTTCTGGCTTTCATAGCAGTTAGCGTCGTTTCGTCCGCGCAATCCGCCGCGCCCGCCGCACCAGCTCCCGCCGCCGCTGTTGCGCCCTCCCCAGGGCCTGGCAATGCCTGGCCACCCGCCAACTGGCCCGACAGTGCCCCGCCGAAGGACAATGCTCCGCGCACCATCGCGCCCTACTTCACGCCCGCCGCATCGGCCCCCAAGGCGCCGGACGCCGACGGCTTCCTGCAGCGCTGGCTGCTGCTCGAGCCAATCGTGAAGCCCAATCGTAGCAACACCGTTTTTACCGGCACATACGTCCGGAACGCCTTCAATACCGAGTACTTTCCCAACCAGTTCACCGTCCTTCCGCACAACGGCGACAAGGTGACGGTTGCCGGCAGCGAACTCGCCTGGCATGCGCTTGATTCCGCCAACTTCGACGTCAAGCTCTTTCGCTTCGCCTATGGCCTGAACAAGCCGACGTATGGCGTCATCTTCTGGGCCGTTACCGTCATCAATAGCCCGCGTGAGATGAAGAACGTCCGCCTGGCCGTCGGCTCCAATTCGGCGTCGATGTGGTGGCTCAACGGCAAGGAAGCCGCGGGCCTCTTTGACGACCGGCGCATGGTGATGGATGACGTCGTCTCCCACCGGCTCACGCTCAACAAAGGTAAGAACATCCTGCGAGGCGCTGTCATCAACGGCCCCGGCTTGAGCGATTTCTGTGTCCGCCTGATCGATGAGAACGGCGATCCGATCAAGGGCATCACCACCAGCCTTGAATAACGCTGGAAGGCATGCGTCGTCCCATTTTTCTTTCTACCGTTTTGATTCTGGAGCTACCATGAAATTAAAATCTCAGGCCGCGGCGATTCTCGCCCTGCTCTTGCTTAGCGTCTCTGGCCGTGCATTGGCTCAGCTTGCCGGCGAGCCCTACATCCACGACCCCTCGACGGTCATTCTCGACGATGGCAAGTACTACACCTTCGGCACCGGCGGCGGCGGCTTGATCTCCGACGATGGCTACACCTGGCACACCGGAGCTGTGCGCACCGGCGGCGGCGTGGCCCCTGACGTGATCAAACTCGGCGACCGCTACTACGTGGCGTATGCGGTGGGCGGCGGCGGAATGTCCGGCGGCCACGCCAGCAACGTCAAGATCATGTGGACCAGGACCCTCGACCCCAAATCCCCCGACTTTGGTTATCACGATGTTGGCATTGTGGCCTCCAGCAACGGCGTCGAGGATTGCGATGCCATCGATCCGGCGTTCTTATACGCGAAGGG
Organism: Occallatibacter sp.; assembly: GCA_052147235.1. Taxonomy (GTDB): domain Bacteria; phylum Acidobacteriota; class Terriglobia; order Terriglobales; family Acidobacteriaceae; genus Telmatobacter. The sequence continues at coordinate 12,475 of JBKQLG010000211.1, read as the reverse complement.
TCATCTGTGGCTCAGCTACGGCACCTACTTTGGCAATATCCGCATCGTCGAGCTCGATCCCAAGACCGGCAAGCGCATCCCCGGCAACAAACCGGTCAACGTCGCCATCGACATGGAAGCCTCTGACATGATGTATCGCGATGGCTGGTACTACCTGCTGGGCACGCACGGCACCTGCTGCGACGGCCCCAACTCCAGCTACAACATCCGCGTGGGCCGCTCCAGAAGCGTACTGGGCCCCTACGTCGATAACATGGGCATTCCGCTGCTCAAGGGCGGCGGCAAGCTCGTGGCGGCGGGCCACGGCCGCGTCTTCGGGATCGGCCACTTCGGCCTGCTCGACCTGGGCGACGGCGTGCAGAAATTCTCTATGCATTCCGAGGCCGACATGGACCGCAGCGCCCGCAGCGTGCTCGACATTCGCCCGCTGCTGTGGAAGGACGGATGGCCCGTGGGCGGCGACAACTTCCAGGCAGGCACCTACGAGATCGAGTCCGAGCGCAGCGGCTTTGCGCTGGAGCTGGCGGTGGACTTTGTGCGCATCAACACCCCCCGGCGCGGCTTCGGCGGCCCTCCTCCGGCACCGCCGCAAGCTGGGAATCCATCGGCAGCCGCACATCCCAATCACCCCCCCGCGGGCTTCAACTTTTGGGGTCCGCCAACCGGCCCGGTTGTTGCGATTCCCGATCAGACGCTCGAACAGGATTCGGCGGTCTGGCCGGCGGGCAACATCGGCGTTGATCTTCTCGACTACATGATCCGTCCCCATCAGAAGTGGACGATCACGCCGGTTCCCGACGCCGGCGGCTATCCCGGCTCGCCCTACTTCAAAATCCAGATCGCCGGCACCGAGCGCACGCTGGCCGCAACCGCCGACGGTGAAGTGGTCGCGCTTCCCGCCTTTACCGGTGCGCCCGAGCAACTCTGGCGCATCGATCAGTTGACCGATGGAACCTACCGCATCATGCCCAAGGCGATGCCCGGCTCCAGGGAGCCTGTCGCCCTGACCGCGGTGGGCGCCAGTACGCCGACGCTGGCCAAATTCGATCCCAAAAGCGACAAGGCGCGCTGGAGCTTCAGAAAGCCGTGAAGCCGGCGGATTGAGAAGCGGAATTCGAAAGGGTGAAAACGGGGCCGTTCTCGTTTTCCCCCTTTCTTTTTTACAATGCAGGCCCAGGAACTACGGCTTCATGTAGCCCTTCTCTTTGTAGTACCGCGCAGCGCCGGGATGCAATGGAACCTCGAATCCGTTCCACACCGTGTGGACGTTATACGAGAAGTTCAGATGCCTCCATTGCAGCAGTTGCTGCTGTTCGTCCATCGCTTTGGCGACGAGATAGGCAAAGTCGTCCGGCATATCGGCCCGCCCATAGATCGCCGTACCCGTGCGCACCACCGTCGGGATCGGCCGCTCGATTCCGCGATAGAGCCCCGCGGGGATGATCCCGCGCTCCGCGTCGCCATCCTTCGCCAGTTTGGCCAGCAGATCGTCCGGCAGCTCGATGAAGCTGAGGTTGTATTTCTGCGTGATCTCCGTCCAGATTCGCCACTCCGGAGCGGTCGTCATCGGCCCGCCTCCGCCGATGACAACATCGAAGTTCTCCCGGTCCTCGGGCGAATTGCCGATGTGCCCGCCTGCGGCCTCAATCACCTGTTTCGAGAGGCCGTAGTGAGCCAGGATGGCCGTGGGATCGCCGCCGATCCCCGCGACCAAGATACGGACCGGCCAGCGTTTCTGCCGAATCTCCGCGAGGTCCGTAATGCCTGTCTCCGCTTTGGTGGCCACCAGAAGATAACTGGGATCCTGGATATTGGCAATCAGGCGCAGATTCGTTCTCGGCTTGTCGTGCGCGTATACGCCCGTTCCCCGGTATGCGTTGCGCAGGAACTGGATGGCGACCGCGCCGAAGTCGACGGCTCCCAGCCCCGGCGCATTGCGCGGCGCGAGGATCGCGGGCACGGCGGGATCAGGTTTATACGGAGGCGGCATTCTCGCTTCGCTGACGATCCGCGGAGCGTCGGCTGCATTGCAGTTATAGCAAATCTGCACATCGTAGCCGTAGGGCTTCATCGCGGCCTGCACCACTTCGGCCATCGCCCCCCACGGACATAACCTGCACGCGCCGCCGAAGACCGGCTTTTTCTCTTGAATGCCTGTCTGCCCGTCGGAGATGGACGCGACGGCCAGCAGAACCGCAATCAGGCATGAAAATGCAGAACGGAATTTCGACACGTGCGACCTCCTCTGAAGAACCGCGCGCACGCAAAAACCTGATCCTGCTTCGCGTGCGGATGCGGATACATGACGCCGCGTTGCCGGCCCGATTTCCGTCTATGATGAGCGGTGATCGCGCGATCCCTGCCAGTGTACACCCCTCGACTTTATGCCGCGAGCGCTGACGTTGCATGCGGCTCGGACGTTGCGCGATATGTCTCGCTCGCTTCCGCTGCTGAAGAAAAAGTCTGCTGCCCTGCCGGAATCTCTGCGGACCGATGGCTTGCCGATGTATCTCCGGATACACTGGACCAGTGTTGCGAAGTGACAGACAAAGTGCTGCGAACTGTCTTCAGCGAGTTTGCGCAACGGGTCATGCTGGAAGCAGTGACCTTGTTGGAGATTGTGCTGCCCGAATCGTCTAAAACTCGTCAATCATGATAAAGGCGGCAAGGCCGGAGGCTCCAATTGAGAATGCATGAAATCGGAGGTGGATAAATGGTGAAAAAGCTGATTGTCTTTGATCTTGACGGAACGCTCGCCGCAAGCAAATCGTCACTCGATGCCGAGATGGCGTCGCTTCTGCATGACTTGCTCGGTGTGGTCAAGGTTGCGATCATCTCCGGTGGCGCATGGCCACAGTTTGAAAAGCAGGTGCTCTCCCATCTCCCACAGGATGACCGCCTGGCAAAGCTTTCTATTCTACCCACCTGTGGAACGGAATTCTTTCAATACACCGGAGAGTGGAAGAAGCTCTATTCGGAAGATCTTACCGCGGAAGAAAAGCAGAAGATTGCTGGCTCCTTGAAAAAAGCCGTCGAAGACGCAGGCTTCATTGTCGAAAAAACGTGGGGAGAAACCATTGAAGATCGTGGAAGTCAGGTAACCTATTCCGCACTGGGCCAGCAGGCGCCGTTAGAAGAGAAAGAGAAATGGGATGCGGATTTCGCCAAACGGAAGAAGATTCAAGCGATTCTTGACATCCTGATTCCTGAGTTCTCGGTGCGGCTCGGTGGCGCGACATCCATTGATGTTACCAAGCCGGGCATAGACAAGGCTTACGGGATCAAAAAGCTGCAAGAAACTCTTGGCATCTCTATAAAGGAGATGATCTACGTGGGAGATGCCTTATTTGTGGGAGGGAATGACTACCCGGCTGAACAGGCAGGTGTCATCTCCATTCCAGTTCGAGGCCCCAGTGAGACCAAGCGTGTGATCGAAGCGATCATCGCTTGTTTGGACGACGGTCAGATTGCGGAAGGACTGGGAATTCCAAGCATCCTTCACACGGATTGTAAATCCACATGAGCCCGCTTATCTGCACTCGGACTCAATGTCGCTGAGAGTCCTCAATCGCCAGACCTCCTGTGATTCGCGGCATTCGCAAGAATATCGAAGGCAGAAGGAGCGGACACGTCAAAGGTGAGTAGCCCCGCTCAATCGCGGAGAAACACATTCAGCAACGATTTATGAACCCGGATGCGGTTGTCGTATTCAATAAACCCGAGCTTGCGAAATCGGTTCATGAAAGCGTTGACACGAGGCCGGGTGCTACCGATCATCTGCGCCAGCGCTTCCTGTGAGATCGGCGGAATCAGCGTATTCTCCTCGTCCGGCGGGCCATACTCTGCCATCAGCAAGAGGAGACGCGCCAACCGCTTTTCGGCTCGGTTGAAGAGTTGATCGACGAGATCGGCCTGGACCTTCAAACTGCAGGCCAGCAGGAACGAGGAGAACAAATTGGAGAAGGACGGTTCTTCTTGCATGACCCGGAGAAACTCCGGCCTCGCGATCCTCAGCGCGGTACAGGCGGTCATGGCTGTGGCCGTGGTCACGCGCAGCCCGGGTTCGGCTGCCATAGCCTTCTCCCCAAAAAAGTTGCTGGCCGCAACCAGGCGGATGGTGGCTTCTTTCCCGGTTGAAGAGAGAACCGAGATTTTAACGCGGCCCTTCTGTAGGTAGAAAACACTGTTGGCCGGATCTCCCTGAGCAAAAAAAACTTGTGTTGCTCTTAACTGGACGATCTTTCGTCCAGTTCCGGCATTCGCCAGATAGGCGTCAACATCAAATCGAGTTGTACTATCCCTTATCACTGCCTGGGTCCATTCTTGCAGATATCTCGCCGGAAAGGCACTGAAAACACGAGAGTTCTTCGATTATAGAGAAGGCGAGCGCCCTTCAGCGATCAGGCTCGGCCGCCGGGGGAATGTTTTGCTGTCCCAAAAGGAACACCCTCAGCCGAATCGCGCGAGTCAAAATATTGTAGATAATGCCAGGATTCCTCGTGTGATGCGCACAGAGGATCGCGGCACATAGGCACGCCGGCAACTTCTTTTCCCCATAGAGAATGCGTGCCGGCCTCAACCGCAGCCTTTTCATGAACGATCAAGGCCGGAACCATCGTGGCCTGTACGAGTATGCCTGCAAGATGGGCAGCGGTAGCAGGATGCTGAAAAAACGGCCTAGGCGTCAGGAAAGCGCTCGTGATCTGCTGAAGGAGAAATCCATTGAATCGACATAGTCGAGTTCTCGTTCCTGTTCTGCTTGTTGTTGCCTTGTTCGCGGTTGCTGGCTGCAAGAAACACCAGACTCCGCCACCTACTGCGGCAACCGCCCCTGCGGTGGTAGCTCCCGTGGCGCCCACTGCGGAAATCAATGCCAATCCCACCGATATTACTGCGGGTGGCCAGGTTCAGCTCAGCTGGAGCACTACCAATACGACCAGCGCCTCCATTGATGGCATTGGCGACGTGCCTACCACCGGCGTGAAGATTGTGACTCCAACCGTCTCGACCAGTTATCATCTGGTGGCCAAGGGTGCTGGAGGCTCGGCGGAAGCTTCTGTCCGCGTGACCGTGAACTCACCGCCGCCGGTTGCGGTGGCTCCTGTCAACACCATGGGCGCCGAAGAAGCGTTCAAGGACCACGTTAAAGACATTTTCTTTGACTACGACAAGTATGACATTCGCGCGGATGCACAGACCACGCTTGCGCACGATGCCGCGTACTTGTTGAGTCATCCAAATGCGAAGATCCTCATCGGCGGTTACTGCGACGAGCGCGGATCCAACGAGTACAACCTGGCGCTGGGTCAGAACCGCGCCGAGTCCGCCAGGAAGAATCTAGTCGAAGCCGGAGTGGCTGCGAGCCGCATCCGCGTGATCAGTTACGGTAAGGAGAAGCCTTTCTGCACCGAGCACACCGAGGCTTGCTGGCAACTGAACCGCCGCGACGGCTTCACGCTGGACCGCTAGGCTCAACCCGGTTTCCCCAGGCTTCTTCGTTCTTGAAGCCTGGGGAATGGGCCTTCAGGCGCAGGGGAGCGAAGTCAGATTAAGAGATTACTTTGCCATTCCAGAGCAAACGAGAACCAGCATCCGGATTACGGCTTTATCGCAGGGATTACAGCATATCCAGGAGTACCGTTCCGCGTCGCCTGGAGGGCTGCTTGGGCAAACTGCCTTCCAGTGGTGAAGTCCACGCCAGGAAGATTGATCTTCTTGATACCTGCCATGATCTCTGCTCCGAACAGTTTTGCATGGAATTGCCTCACCATTTCGGCCAGCGCATCGCTATGATAACGCAAACGAGGAATTATTCGGTTATTGGGATCATTCATCCATGCATTCGTTCCACAGAGATCGCCGTCGACTCACCCCGCTCTGGAGAGCCGTGATTGAAGTCGCTTTCATCATCTTTCTCTTTTACTCCAATCTGTTGATGGGAGAATTTACCGTTACAAATGGGCATGGGAAGAGTCTGGCGTTTGCCTTCAACGATATCTTCACGGGTACGAACTTCCTTATCGCGATAATCTCCGCTCTGATTGGGTATGTTGTCTTTGAATACCTCCGTAAGAAGCTATAGGGTTGCGGATCGGATGCCGGGAGCGCCAGCTCTGGAAGGATAATGCAGGCTCTGATCTTGGGCTACAGTCCAAAATCGATCGGCAATCGCACCTTCGATTATGCCTGGTGTTGTTCTGGAACCTGCAATGAAGTTCGCGTAAACTGTACTTATGTCCTCTTCTCTGACCGCTGAGAACCAGCCGAAAATGACTTGGGTCACGGCCCTCCGGGAGCGTTTGATCGCTCATCTTCAACAACGCGAGGAGCAGATATTTCTTCTCCTCTCGCTGCTGATCGGAGCGCTCACTGGACTAGCCGTCGTCGCGTTTATCGTGGTCACGGAGCGGTTGGGAATGCGCCTCTATCCGCCGGGCAGCGCCGCATGGAGGCGCGTGCTGATCCCGGTGGCGGGCTCGCTGACAATGGGCGTCCTGCTCTACCGCTACTTTCCCTACGCTCGCGGTAGCGGCGTGCCCCAGACCAAGGCCGCTCTCTTCGCGCGCGACGGATTCATCTCCCTGCGCACAGTCTTGGGCAAGTTCTTCTGCACGGCAACCACGCTGGCGAGCGGCATTCCGCTGGGCCGCGAGGGTCCATCTGTTCAGGTCGGCGCCGGAATCGGCTCGGTCCTCGGCCGATGGCTCGGCTTGCGCCCGGAAAAGGTAAAGGCTCTGATTCCCGTGGGAGCGGCCGCCGCCATTGCCGCGGCATTCAATACGCCGATGGCGGCGGTGCTCTTTGCTCTCGAAGAAGTTATGGGCGATATGAACGCGCCTATCCTGGGATCGGTCGTGATTGCTTCCGCCACCTCCTGGGCGGTATTGCGCCTTCTGCTGGGCAATAACCCGCTTTTTCAAGTGCCGCAGTATGAATTGGTTCACCCGCTGGAGTTCGGCATCTACGCCTTGCTGGGCATCGCCGGCGGATTCTTGTCGGTAGCCTTCACCAAGCTCCTGCTGGGTATGCGCAAGTTCTTTCTGAGCTTGCCCTGGAGGACGCAGTGGTGTCATCCGGTGGTGGGCGGCGTGACGGTCGGCCTGATGGGCTGGTTTGTGCCCCAGGTTCTGGGTGTGGGTTACACCTACGTCGGCACGGCTCTGAACGGATCGATGGCGCTCCGGCTGATGCTGCTGCTGGTGGCGCTCAAGCTCATCAGCGTCACGGTCAGCTATGCCTCAGGCAATGCCGGAGGCATCTTCGGTCCGGCGCTGTTTCTCGGCGCCATGCTGGGAGGCTCCATCGGAGCCGTGGCCCATCACCTGCTGCCGGGTTACACCGCATCCCCTGGCGCTTACGCTTTGGTCGGCATGGGTGCGGTCTTCGCGGGCATCATACGCGTTCCCATGACATCGGTGCTGATGATCTTTGAAATGACGCGGGATTACGCCGTCATTGTTCCCTTGATGATCGCCAACATGACCAGCCTTTTCATCTCCCGGCGCTTTCAGAGGCAGCCGATCTATGAGGCATTGTCGCTTCAGGATGGAATTCACTTACCCAGCCATAGCACTCACAACGAGCCCAACCGGCGGACCGTGCTTCAGGTCATGCAAAAGACTTCCGAGATTCTCCCCGCTGAGATGTGTGTCCAGGATGTGATCGAACTAAATCGTGCCAGTAAGCTCCGTACCTGGCCCGTGGTAGAGAAGGATTACTTTCTGGGAATGCTGACCAGAGAGACACTGAGCTGCGCTTTAGTCGATGGGAGAAAAGAACAGCCGCTCAAAGACCTTGTGGTAACCTTCCATTTTCCGCACCTCCACCCGGATCATCCGCTGCATCTGGCTCTCGAACGCATGAGCAATTACCATCTTGATGTCTTGCCGGTCGTTCACCGGGCGGATATTCACAAACTCGAGGGAGTCGTGACGCTGCCTGATGTGCTGAATGCGTATGGCGTTGATTGCTTCGGCTCCGAGTAGCGGGACACGGCAAAGCGCCGCGCCCTTGAGTCCATTGTGATGGTGCGACCGGCCACGGATGAATCAGACGAAGCAGGGCGGGCAGAGGAGTCCCCGCACGGGCTCCCACCTGGGTTGCAAAGCGGGAGCAAACGGGCAGGCAAGAAGCGGCCAGCGGCAAAGGGCGAAAACACTCCCATAGCCAGCAATGGGGGACTCTAAAATGCGGTCGGTTATCTTGAGTCTTCATGGATTTACGGTCTTCGTCTTTATCGTAGAATTAGCATTCAATCATCGAGGTGCACTAGCGGCACACCGGGCACTCCAAAATTGTCTACCAATACCTGATTGCGACTACGGTGGGATTGGTCGGAATATCGTTTATCACCTTTGTCTGGAGAACGAATTCCATGTTCTTTAATGCCCAGTCTTTTGGCGCGGACTTGAGCAGATCCCTGAGTGCTCGTGAGGAGGTGATGAACTCCGCGGCTGCTCGCGTGCCGCACTGAGTGACACCGGCGATCGCGATGAGGGATTCCCCGGTTTTCGACTGAGGAAGGCGGGCCACCAGCGCATAATCCAACAGGACATGTCCTTCCGGCGAACGGATGGGAAGCCATTGACGGGTGGTGTCCGATTGGTCCCTTATTTTAAGGCCGTTGCCGAATACAAATGGTAGGTCACCTGTCATTTGCAGGGTCCACCCATTGTTGAATGCTCCGATCAAGACAGCAGGGGATTGGCGGAGATCGCCAAATGCGACATCTTCTCCTGAGCGCAGATCGAAGCTGCGATTGAACTTCGTCAGGAGAGACGCCACATCGACGTTGGCTGATACATCCCCAAGTGTCACGAAAGCATTCTTCATTTCGAGCAGATCGCCCGGCCCAAGTTTCTGATCCTGGGTGATGGGAATGAGGAATTCTTGTCCCTGCGTGTCCAGATCGCCCAGATGGTGGGTAGCCGTGTACCTCTGTATCAGATCAGGGCTTGGCATATAGACAGGGTTTGCCCCTGTGTAGATCAGAATGGGCTTCGATGTCTCCAGCAACGGGGCCCAGAATTGCTCGACCGGACCCTTGGGCCGAAACGTGTACGCCATCGCGCCCAGGAGCACCAAGAGAGCGGCTATTCCCAGAAACTGCCACATTCTTGAATTCGGGTCAACTGCACTGGCACTGCTCGGGCCAGTGACGGGCATCGAAGGTTCAAGTCGAGGGAGATGAGTTGGTTCCTGAGGATGAAATGGATCGAACTCGGGAATTCCTGATTCTTTTGCAAGGGACCTGGAGGAATCGGAAAACGTGGCATGGTAAGATCCCGGACTGATTTCAATCCTAATTGAACATTGGTGGCCCTCACCTACGTAGAACTGTGCGAGCCTCTTTCTGACCTCGGCCGCGCGCCCTCGGACGATGGGATCCTCATTCGTGTCGTAGTCTGGAGGGCGGCCAAATACCTCCGCACCGATTACGCGCTCCTTGAGAAGTTCGGCGTGCCCGGCTAAGGTCTGGTCAACAATGTACTGCAGAAGCTGTTGGGATTGCTTGCTGGTACGAAAGGACGTGCTCTTGAAGATATCTGAGAGAGCCTTTTGAACCTGTGACGCGGCCACCTCCTGTGAGCCAGCCGTTCGTTCCTGGGAATCGATGATCTCAGCGGTGTTCCCCATCGGCCACTCCAAAGGAATCGGTACACACAGTACTGTACTCCCGAAGAATCGCTCTGACAAGTGCGGTAATTTGGCCGAACGCTCTCGAACAGTACCGTACTGTACCTTGCCATAGTATGCGCGGGACTCTTATCTCATGAGTGTTGTGCGGGCAATTCAAGTTGGTCTTCCGAGTGAACTACGGGGATGCCAGCTGGTCCATCAGCCCAGCCGGCACAACGTAGAGACCTTGGATAATCCTCAAAGGACGCCAGGGCCGATACATTGCGGATACTAAGGGAAAAATCTCAGGAGGCAACATGACCAGGTTACGTCTCGTCCTTTTGGCAGTCTTGATGGCCGCCATGGCCCTTGGACTGTCATACTGTCCGGCGCTTCATGCGCAGTCGTTGAGTTCCACCGCGGCCTTGTCTGGCACGGTGTCCGACCCCTCCGGGGCCAGAATCCCGAAAGCAACCATCAAGCTCACCGATTCCGAAATAGGGATCACCCGCACCACCGCCGCCGGTGCGGCAGGTGATTTTTCTTTCGCCTTGCTGCCTGTCGGCACTTACACGCTGGAAGCAAGCGCTCAGGGCTTCAAAACCTCCCAACAAACGGGAATTGTCCTCAATGTCGGCGATTCTCTGGTCGTGAACATCAGTTTGACCATCGGCGCTTCCGAGCAGGTGACGGTGACCGCATCGGGACCACTTCTTCAAACAGAGGACGCTAACGTCGGTACCGAGATCGCCTCAAAGCAAGTTGAGGAACTTCCGCTCAACGTTAGAAACGTGATCGGCCTGGTGATGTTGAACTCCTCGGTGAACAACCAGGTCCAGCAGCAGAATTTGACTGCGGGAGGCCAGGACGATACGGCCGACCAGGATGAGTCCTTCCTGAGCTTTGGCGGCGGCTACTTCGGAACCACGGCTTGGCTTCTGGATGGCGGCTGGAACGTGGCCGCCGGCTGGGGCGGGTCTATTTATGTGCCTGCGGTGGATGACGTTCAGGAATTTAAGGTTACGAACAACTCGTTCTCGGCTCAATACGGATGGAGCACCGGCAATGTGATCAACATGGTTACCAAATCCGGCACCAGCGACTTCCATATTGTGGCGGACGAGTACATCCGCAATCCAAAGCTGGATGCCAACACCTACCTCAATAAATTGGGGAACCTGCCCTGGGTAGGCGACCATCGCAATCAGTTCGGAGTCGCCGGCGGCGGTCCGCTGTATATTCCGGGCATTTATAAGCAACGCAACAAGACCTTCTTCTTCGCCAATTATGAGGGTATGCGGCTCAGCAATTCCGGCACCTTATCCGGCAATATGCCCACCACCGCCCAAGAGGGGGGAGATTTTTCTGCGACGCTCGGCGGCACCGCGATTTCAGGTGAAACAGATTGCCTGGGCCGCCCAATCTATCCCGGCGAGATCTTCGATCCCTCCACCACAAGGCAACCAGGTGGCGCGTGCGGGGAAACTGGATGGGTTCGCGACCCCTTTACGAACAACAAAATCGGTGCGGGTGGGTCAGGGGCGATTGACGCGCTGGCCGCGAAATTTGCATCGGGGAACTACTGGCCCGCGCCGAACGCTACAGGCAAATCCATCAACTGGTATGCCTCGGCCGTAGCACCATCGAGCTCCAACGAGATCGGCATTCGCATCGACCAAAACTTCGGCGACAACACGCGGATGTACGGACGCTACTCGAATAAGCACGAGTCCAAAAACGGTGCTCCTGACTATTACGGAGCCAGCGATCCCGCTGGACCGGGCGACACGAACCCCGACAACCGGTACAGTGTCGCTTTGGGCGTATCGCACGTCTTTTCGCCTACGTTCGTGATGAATGCCAACGTGGAATACAATCGATGGGTTGAGGGGAACGACGTGCAAGGCGCCGGGTTCCAGGATTCCACGCTCGGCTTGGCTTCCATCCTCGACTCGTATAGCGGTGAGTTCCCGGAGGTCAGTTTTGCTACCGGCGACTATGAACCTTTGGGACCAATCAGCGGTAACGGCGTAATGACCACGGCCAACGATGTGGGCACCGTTAGCCTGGACTTCAACAAGACGTCCGGACAGCAATCGATTTCGTTCGGGTATATGGGCGTTCTGACCCAACTCTTTGGCGGCAGAATTGCTCCCGTGACATTCCAATTCTCCAACGACAAGACATCAGCTATCGACGCGGCGGGTCACTTGGTTCCCGGCACCGGAGACGCCTTCGCTTCCTTCATGGCGGGCGCAGGCTCGGGCGGCTCCGCCGGGTTCAACGCATTGCCGGCAACCTCGTACGATATGCACGGCTTCTACGTTCAGGACGATTGGAAGGCGACCCGGAAGCTGACGTTGAACCTGGGCTTCCGCTATGAAATGCAGACCCCGTTTACGGAGCGGCACGACTGGCAAGCGGCCTTCGATTTCAACGCCCTCAATCCGATCAGCGCATCCGGTTATCCGGCTTACGGAGCAATCGACTACAACACTCCAAATCACCGCAATCTCTATCAGTACAATTGGGATGATGTGGCTCCGCGCGTTGGATTCGCGTATGCCGCCATGCCCAAGTTGATTGTACGCGGCGGCTTTGGCCTGTATTATTCGAGGAACTTCCTTCCGTATGGCGGAATACCGGCGCCAGGCTTTTCTTCTTCGACGACGTGGACTGCTACGGCCCCCAACGGGGTCCAGGTCCAGACGCCGCTCGCCAGTGCTTTCGCTACCGATGCCGACATTCTGCCGGTTACCGGGAACGCATTGCAAGGCCTGACGGAAGTCGGTCAGGCTGGCGGCGGAGTCAATTCAATCCGTCCCGATCCCCGCGTTAAACAGTATTCGTTTGGATT
>JBKQLG010000210.1:0-45919 GCA_052147235.1 Occallatibacter sp. | reverse complement strand
CAACATGTGAAGCTGACATACTTAAGTCAGGGCAAACATTCGCGATTTACTACCAGCTCTCTTCGGGAGCATCGACAGGCATTCCCGTTTACACTAAAGAAGTTATGGCGGAAGAAAACGAACAGCGTTACGACCCGGCGGCGATTGAACCTAAATGGCAGCAGCGGTGGACCGCGGACCCCAAACTGTATGCGGCGGAGCCGGTGGACTGCGGCAAGCCGAAATACTATGTGCTGGAGATGCTGCCCTATCCCAGCGGCGTATTGCACGTGGGCCACGTACGCAACTATATGATCGGCGATGTGCTGGCGCGGCAGATGTGGATGCGCGGCTACAACGTGCTGCATCCCATGGGCTGGGACGCCTTTGGACTTCCGGCCGAGAATGCCGCGCTCAAGAACAATACCCCGCCGCGCGAGTGGACCCTCTCCAACATCGCCATCATGAAACGGCAGTTTGAACGGCTCTGCCTGGGCTTTGACTGGGCACGTGAGGTCACCACTTGCCTGCCGGAGTACTACCGATGGAACCAGTGGTTTTTCCTGCGCATGTACGAGAAGGGGCTGGTTTACCGCAAGAAAAGCAAGGTGAACTGGTGCCCGGAGTGCGCCACAGTGCTGGCCAACGAGCAGGTAGTGGACGGCTGCTGCTGGCGGCATGAGACGACACAGGTCGAGCAGCGCGATCTGGTGCAGTGGTTCTTCCGCATCACAGCATACGCCCAGGAGTTGCTCGACGGGCTGGACAAGCTCGAAGGCTGGCCGGAAAAAGTGCGCACCATGCAGCGCAATTGGATTGGGCGCAGCGAGGGAACGGATGTGGACTTCTTCCTCGAAGAAGTCCAGAGATCAGAGATCAAAGATCAGAGATCAGAAAAGACGCGCATACGCGTTTTTACTACGCGTGTGGACACGATCTTCGGCGCGACCAGCGTGCAACTGGCTCCGCAGCATGCGCTGGTGGCGGAGTTTACCTCGTCTAACGCCACGCTGAAGGCGCAGGTCGACGAGATGCTCGAGCAGCAGAAGAAAGCGCGCGAGGCCGGCGACCTGGGCGCAATCGAAAAGCACGGCGTGCCCACCGGACGCTATGCCATCAACCCTTACAACGGCGAGCGCGTGCCCATCTGGGTGGCCAACTACATCCTGGCCGACTACGGCACCGGCGCCATCATGAGTGTTCCCGGCCACGACGAGCGCGACTTCGAGTTTGCAACCAAGTACGGGCTGCCGATAACCCAGGTGATCAAGCCAACTGACCCCGCCGCGCCGCAGGAATTGCCCTTTTGCTCCGAGGAAGGCGTGCTGGTGAACTCCGGCGCATATGACGGGCTGAGTTGCGAAGAAGCGCAGAAGCGCCTGCAGGAGATTGCCGTTGCGGGGAATTTTGGAGAACCGAAGGTGACCTTCCGCCTGAAGGATTGGGGCGTGAGCCGGCAGCGATACTGGGGTACTCCAATCCCGATGATTCACTGCGAAAGAGACGGGCTGGTGCAGGTGCCGGACGAGCAATTGCCGGTGTTGCTGCCCGAGCAGATTGAAATAACGCAGCAAGGCGGATCGCCGCTGAGCCGCGTGCCGGAGTTCGTGAATGTCGCTTGCCCCAAATGCGGAGGAGCGGCCAAGCGCGAGACCGACACGATGGACACCTTTGTCGATTCGAGCTGGTATTTCTACCGGTACACCGCCCCGAAGAACTCCAACGCGCCTTTTGATTCGGCGATTGCCCGGTACTGGTTTCCCATCGACCAGTATGTTGGCGGGGTGGAGCACGCGATTCTGCACTTGATCTATTCGCGCTTCTGGACCAAGGTAATGCGCGACCTGGGGCTGATTGAAAACGATGAGCCGGCGGCGCGGCTCTTCACTCAGGGCATGGTCATCAAAGACGGGGCGAAGATGTCCAAGAACAAGGGCAACGTAATCTCGCCTGACGAGATGGCGGACCAATACGGCGCCGATGCGACACGCGTCTACTCGCTCTTTGCCGCGCCTCCGGACCGCGACCTGGAGTGGCAAGAGGACGGCGTCGCCGGGGTGAGCCGCTTCCTGGGCCGCGTCTGGAGGCTGACCACAAAGTACGCGCCGTTGGCGCGCGCGGCTGGCATGGATTCCCACCCTTTCCGCAACGAGCGCGGAAAGGATGGGGCACCCAGCGTCTTATCGCTGAAGTTGCTGCGCAAGCTGCACCAGACCATCGCCAAGATCACGCTGGATTTTGAGGGCCGCTGGCACTTCAACACCTGCGTCGCGGCGATCATGGAACTGGTCAATGAGATTCAGGCCGCGGACGCGCAACTAGCGGCAGGCGAGGTTCCCGCGCCGGTGGTGCGGGAATTGCTGCGTACGCTGGTGCTTCTGCTGGCGCCGTTCGCGCCCTATCTGGCGGCGGAACTTTGGGAGGAGTTGGGCGAAATGGGATCAGTACTGCGCGCTCCCTGGCCAGTGTGCGATCCCGAGCTGGCCAAAGAAGACGAGTTGGAGATTCCCGTGCAGATCAACGGCAAGCTGGTGACCGTGGTGCGCGTGGCCGCTAACGCCGATGCCAAGGCCATCGAAGCCGCCGCGCTGGCTGGCGAGAAGATCCAGTCGCGCACGGCGGGCAAGACGGTGATCAAGGTGATCGTAGTTCCCGGCAAGCTGGTGAACCTGGTAGTCAGGTAGTAGTAACAGCTTCGTGCCCCATCCATTTCGCGTTTTTTGCGAAATGGGTGGGAAACCATGAACCTCAACCGGCAATCTTCATGAGGCCAGTATGGCAGCGCCTTTGCGGGGAACCCAGTCGCTGGTCGGGCAGATGGGCTGGGTCTTCCAGCGGCCGTCGCTCACCGCGCTGGAAGTGGTCTGGCGCTGGCTCTTCGGAGTACCGCTGCTTCTACTTTGCTGGATCGAAGCTCAGAAGATTCTCACCGCGGTGCCGTCGGAGTCGGCGGGCCTCGCCACCCTCGATATGCAGAACCCCTGGGTGGCAGCGGTGCAGCTGAGCAGCGCCTGGGCTCTCTATCAGCCTCATGTTCTGGTGATTATGCGGTGGCTTCTGCCGGTGGCAGGGCTGGCCTGGGTGGTTGTCTCCGGGCTGGGCCGCAGCCTGATTCTCAAACGAATGGAGCCGTCGCTGCGTTTCCGTCCCGTTGCGATGATCGTATTGCAGGCTGTTTGGCTGGCTTTTTTTGCCGTTACTTGCGGTTGCTGGTACCGCACCTTGCAATGGGTCGCCTCGACGCACATCACCCCCAACGCCGAACCGGAGCTGATCGGCTTCTCGGTCTGGGTCATCTTTCTCTCGCTGGGCTTCTTTACGGTGTGGGCGCTGACCAGTTGGGCGCTTTCGGTAGCACCGCTTGTCATGCTGCTGGAGAACCTATCCCCGTTTGAAGCCCTGAGCCAAAGCCTGAGGCTGGGAAGGCCGATGACGGCCAAGCTGGTAGAGATCAACATGGTGATGGGTATTGTCAATCTGGCGCTGCTGGTGCTGGCCATGGTGCTCTCCGCCGCGCCGCTGCCCTTCAGCGATCAGCTTGGCTCGGAGGCATTGCATATTGTGTGGACCGTGGCCACGGTCTTCTACTTTGTAGCCAGCGACTACTTCCAGGTGGTGCGGCTGAAGGGCTTTCAGGAGTTCTGCAAGATGTTCCGCGGCAGAGAGTCAGCAAGTTAGCGGGACGATTTGTCGTGCATTTCATACCACTTTGCATCCGCCAGAACCACCGAAGTTTCGACCTGCCGCTCGGGAATCTTCCAGTATTTCTTGAGCAGCCGGTCTTTCTCCTGCGGAGTCACCTTCTGAAAGCCATGCTTCTCGTAAAAGCCGATCGCCCACGCCGTATCCGCCCAGGTGCCGATCAGCACCGGACCCTGCGCCCGTTCCCGCAGATGGGAGAGCAGGCGCCCTCCAATCCCGCGCCGCTGCCGGCTGGTCAGCAGATAGGCGTGGCGGATCAGCGTCACATCCAAAACCTGCTGAATTCCCATGACGCCGACAAGAGTTCCGGCCTCTTCATAGCCCCAGAAGATCACTCCGTCGTCGATCTCATGGCGCAGTTTTTCGGCGGACATATACGGTTCTGTCCAGCGATCGGCGGGAATGATGCCTTTGTAAGCCTGCGCGGCCTCGTTGATGATGGCCCAGATCAAATCGAAATCGCGGTCGTCGCAGCGGCGAATCATCAGGTATCAGACCCTCAGAAGACCTTCATGCGGATGATCAAATACTTCTTGGGGTCTTCGCGTATGCTCTTCACCAACTGCTCGGCCTGGCCCACCATCTGGTCGGTATGGTCGTAGAGCGCGCGGTTCTGCACCAGTTGTCCCAGCGTGCCCTTGCCTTCATCCAAACCTTTGAGGAAGCCGTCCAACCGGCTGACGGTGTCGTCCAGTTTTGCCGCGAAGGCCGGGTCTTTGGCCAGCATGCCAAGAGCGCCATGGCCGGCATTGATCTCGGCCACCATTTGATTGGCGTTGGCGGCGGCGGCGTTCAGGTTGTTATAGAGCGCATCGTCTTTGAGCAGCTTGCCCGCGCTTCCCTTGCCCTCGTCGAGGGCGATGGTGATCTTGTTGAGCCGGTCGATGGCCGCATTGGCGCGGTTATAAAGCGTATCGTCGTTGACCAGCTTGCCCAGCGAACCCTTGCCATCGGCGACGGCGCTGGAGATGGTTTCGAGATCGTCGGCGATGCGGGAAATCTTATGGTAGAGGTCGGGATTGTTGATCAGCTCGCCCGCCGTGCCGCGCCTGGAGTTGACCGCATCAATCGTAACTTCAACCTTATGCAACAGCTTGTTGGTTTCGATGATGGATTCATTGCTGTTGCGGACCACATCCTGGATGCTGGGCGAGCCGGAGGCCTTCAGTTCGGCGTTGTTGGCCGGAGCGGGTCCGCTGGCGTGGGCAGAGCTGAGATCGACGTAGCTGTCGCCCAGCACGCCCGCCTGAGCGATGGTGGCGGTCGTATCCGTATGCAGACCGCCCAGCCATTCGTGGCCCACTCGCATCGACACCTCCACCGGCGTGGGGTTGCGGTCGGCAACCACGCGCACATGGATCACGTTGCCGATGGTTACGCCCTCGAGCGTCACCGGCGCGCCATCCTTCAGCCCCGCCGCATTTTCAAAGTAGGAGCGGAGCATCAGTTTGCGCGCAAACAGTCCGCCGCTCTGCCCGGACATGAGAAGGATCAGCCCGACCAGAACGGCCATGGCCACCAGAACCAACGCGCCCACTCTCAGTTGCGACCACTGAATCTCTTTGCGGCTTGGCACGGCACTCCTCCGGCGAGAAAAATACCCGGATTCTGCATTGAGGATAGCAGATGCGCCGGTTTCAGCACCCATCCTCGAGCACTACGCTGGCCATCGCGAGCGTGGAAGTGTGGGTAATGGAGAGCGCGGCGCGGGTGGCGCCGAGGCGGGCGGCAAACTGCGCAGCGCGCCCGTGAAACTTGAGGATGGGCCTTCCGCCGGGCTCGCGCGCGACCTCAATTTCCAGCCAACTGACGCCGTGGCTGATGCCCGTTCCCAGGGCCTTAGCTCCGGCCTCCTTGGCGGCAAACCGCGCGGCAAAGCTCTCCGCGGACATGCGCTTGCGCAGGCAATAGGCCTGCTCCGCCGACGTGTACACGCGGTCGAGAAAGCGCCGCCCATAGCGATCCATGGAATGCTGGATGCGCCCGATCTCTACCAGGTCGATTCCGGAGCCGACAATCATGCTTCTCTGAAGCTACATCGGAAGCCCTTCCAATTACCAGCGCAAGCCATTCAGAGCCAGTTGCCAGCGGTGCTGTCTCAAAGCCGGTCATGCGCCGTGCGACTCCGGCACATTTTTCACGCTGCGCTCGATGTTTCCGATAAGGCGAGTGTGAGGCAGACAGTGCAGACCCTAAACGCAGAGCGGACGATGAGCACTCCCTGGGCCATGCGGATGAAGGCCATCTCGCTCGAAGAGCCGTCGCGTTTGGTGCAAACCCTCACCGGAGCGATTCTGGGCTGTGGCGGCTGGGTTCTCACGCGCGGCGCAAACGATTCCGGCACCATCAACATGCTCTTCGAGTTCGAGCGCCAGGCCTGCGTCGAGATTTACAGCGTGATGATTGCCGCCGGCCTGGAACTGAGCCAGAGCGGGCATATCCGCTTCACCGAGCTCTGCCAGTGCACCCGCAGCCACATGCAGGATTGCGATACCGAGATTGCCAGCATCGATCTGGAGATACAGACCTTTCCTGTCGAGATGATGCACGGCATCCGCGCCCAGGGAATCGCCTGACGGACTCTAAAACACAAACGGAATGAAGAACCGGGTTTGTCTTTTGTAATCGGCATAAGCCGCGCCAAAGCGCCTTAGGTTTTCGCGTTCCTCGGCCACCGCGGTAGCCAGCAGAAATCCGCTCGTGCCCAGCATTAGCGCTGCGGAGCCGGGCCTGAGCGGGTCTTTCAGCCAGGCGCACCAGGCCAAAGCCAGCAACGATGCATACAATGGATGCCGAATCCAGCGATACACGCCCACAGTGACCAGCGTTGTGGTGTTCTCGATAGGCAGATTGGCGCTCTCGATATTGGATGGCCCCGGTCGGCCAATCACCCGCAGCAGCCGGAAGCCTTCTATCGCCAGGCCGATGGAAACTACTCCAAGAAGATAGGAAGCCAGTTGCCGCCAAGAGAACGGGTCGCGCCACCACACTGGAAGATTCAGCAGGATCAGGGCAATCAGGCATTCGAACGCGAAGAAGCGATAGAAGCCGTGTGAGTGCGCATCTCTGAGAGGCCGCCACGATAGCGGCAGGATGACGAGGGATGCGGCAATGAAGAGAAGAATTTGCAGCATGGGCTTCGCCCTCCCTTCGGCAGAACCATACCGGGAAGCGATTAAAGCGGCGTGCGGCGCGAATAGTGCGGCTGCTTACTTTGTAACTCCCGTCAGCAGATCGACCACTTTCTGGTATCGCTCCGCCGCCTTTGGATCCGTAGCGCTCTTCAACAGCGCCGGATCGTCCAGTCCGTCCTGGCGCAGATTCGCCTCAATCAGTGGGGCCTGGATCTGGGTGACCACCTCCAGCATTCCCTGCGCCAGCGACAATGGCTTCAAGGCCTTGGCTGAATTCGCCTGTCCATCCTTGACTCCCGCATAGTTGGCATCGGCGCCGGCCTTGAGAAGCGCCTGTACGATCTCGACATTGCCATTCATGGCCGCGTAATGGAGCACGCTCCATCCATTCGCCGAGGTGCGGAAGTTGGCGTCGGCGTTCTTTTCGATCAGCCTGACTGCTTCCGCGGTATTGTCGGTCTTGACTGCCGTCATCAGCAACGCTGGATCGGGTTTGCAGCCGGAGATGGGGATAAGAGTAAGTGCGAGAACTAAAAGAAAGAGCGGTTTATTTTTCATGTAGCGTTAAGTCCTCTGAACGCGCCTGCCGATCCTGCCATCCATCTTGTCTTTCCGAAGGACAACCCTAATCTAACCTTTGGATTCGCCTATCCTGGAAGGCAGAATGTTACATTCATGTTATCAAGATGGGTTTGTGCGGTCAACCAGCCTCGACCAGGCCGTAGCGCCGCTGCCAGGCCTCTTTGAGCCGCGCCCAGACACGCGCCCGCTCGGTCTCGGTCGCCTCGCTGCTGCCCGTGCCGGGCGCATAGGCAAAGCGCGCGGCCTCCATCTTGGCCAACTCCAGCAACTGGCGGTCGCGCAACAGGTCAGCCACGCGAAAATCCGGCAGTCCGGCCTGGCGAGTGCCGAAGAATTCGCCCGGTCCGCGCTGGCTCAGGTCGAGCTCCGCCAGTTCGAATCCGTCCTGTGAGCGGACCATCGCATTCAGCCGCTCTTCGCCCAGCGGCGAAACTCGCTCGCCGGTGATCAGAATGCAGTAGCTCCTGGCAGCGCCACGGCCCACCCGGCCGCGCAACTGATGCAACTGGGCGAGGCCGAAGCGCTCCGCGTGCTCGACCACCATCACCGTCGCGTTGGGAACATCGACACCCACCTCAATCACCGTCGTGGCCACCAGAACATCGATCTCGCCGCGCTGGAAGCGGCGCATGATGATCTCCTTCTCGTCGGCATCAAGCCGCCCGTGCAGCAGGCCCACACGTAGCCCGGCCAGCGCTCCCGTACGCAGCCTTTCGTGCATCTCCACAGCCGACTTCAACCCTGACTTCGCGCCCGGATTCGCCTCTTGCCCCGCCTTCGGAAACAGCTCCGCAGTCTTACCCTTGCGGACGAGCTTACGATTGGATGCCCCAGGTCTCGCTTTTGAGACATGGGATGCGATGAAAGTTGGCGCCTCAATCCCGGCTTCGGGATCGTCATGCGAGAAGTCCAGCTCCGGCTGGTCCTCCTTTGTGCCTTCGATTACAGGGTAGACAATGTAAGCTTGGCGTCCCTTGGCCACCTGCTTGCGCACGAACTCCCACACTTCATCGGAGATTTCGCCGGGAACGCGGCGCGTGACGATGGGCGTACGGCCCGGCGGCAGCTCGTCCAGCACGCTCACGTCCAGGTCGCCGTAAAGCGAGAGCGCCAACGTGCGCGGAATCGGAGTCGCTGTCATCACCAGCACATCCGGCTCCGCCTGATTGGGCTTCTTCATCAGCTTGAAGCGCTGCATCACGCCGAAGCGGTGCTGCTCATCGACCACCACCAGGCCCAGCCGGTCGAACTCAACTTTTTCTTCAATCAGCGCATGCGTCCCGATCACCAGTTGCGCCTCGCCGCGGTTGATCTGCCCGCGCGTCGCGCGCTTGCGGTCCTCCGAGAGCGAGCCGGTCAGCAGGGCGATCCGGTAATGGCGCGAAGAGCGCTCCAGCAGCTTGCGCACCGCCAGAAAATGCTGCGTGGCCAGAATCTCGGTGGGAGCCATCAGCGCCGCCTGGTAGCCGTTCTCCATCGCCACCAGCATCGCCTGCAGTGCGACGATGGTCTTGCCCGAGCCCACATCGCCTTGCAGCAGCCGCCGCATCGGGCTGGGCTCGCGCATATCGCCCACAATCTCGCCCAGCGCCCGTTTCTGCGCCTTGGTGGGATGAAACGGCAGCACCTCGCGGATGGCCTCGCGCACCTTGTCCGTAGTTGCGAAGCTGATGCCGACGCGCTCTCTCATGCGGCGGCGCTTGAGTTCCAGGCCCAACTCCAGAAAGAAGAGCTCCTCGAAGATCAGCCGCCGGTGAGCCGGGGTCGCCGAGCTTTGCAACTGGGTAAAGTTCGTGCCTTCGGGCGGAAAATGCGCCTCCCGCAACGCCCGCTCGCGGTCGGGCAGCATCAGCCGCTCCAGCATTGCCTTCGGCAAACACTCCGGCACCGCGCCGCGCAGAGATTCGAGCAGGTGGAAGATCGTCTTGCGCTGCCAGCGCGAGGCCAGCCGCGCCCCGCCCAGCGATTCGTAGACCGGCGTGATGCGCCCCACTTCGAGCAGCCGCGTTTCGGCGTCGTCCGTGGCGTCGGGCAGCAGCTCCCACTGTGGCTGAATCATTTTGAGGTTGCTGGAACTCCGCGACGGCTCGACCTTGCCGTAGACGGCCACCGTCTGCCCGGCGTGAAACTTGCCTTCGAGATAGGCTGCATTGAACCAGATGCATTTGAGCGCCCGCATTCCCTGGCCCACGGTCAGTTCGAACAACGGCGCTCTGCGGGTTCTCAACAGGATGGAACCGCGCACCTCGGCGATCACCGAGGCTGTCTCGCCCGCCTGCAACTCATCAAGAGAGCGCGGATTCTGCCGGTCCTCGTAGCGAAAGGGCAGATGGTAGAGCAGATCCTCGGCGGTGAGAATGCCTTTGGGCGCCAGCAACTCCGCAACCCTGGGCCCCACGCCCTTCACATACATCACCGGACTATCAAGGTCTGCCACACTGGAATGCTACAACCCGGCGGCACGAGAAGGCGAATCAGGCGGAAGAAGGCTCGGGGTTTGTCCACTTGCAGCCTCTTTACGACTTGGCCAGGAAATAAGCCTCGACCGCCTGCGCCATCGATACATGGTCCACATGCGGTTTTTTGCCTTCGTAGCGCGCGGCCCACAAGATCTGGTTCACAATGTCCCTGGGATAGCACTGGCGCAACTCCAGCTTGAGGACGCCGCGGATGAAATCGATCAGATCCTTGCACACTCTGGGATCAAACGTGACGCTATTCTCGTTGGCCACGCGGCGAAAAATCTCGCAGAACTGCTCGTCGGTCATCCCGCTGATCTTGATCTTGGTTTGAATCCTGCGCAGGAAGCAGGCATCCACCAGCTCCGCGGGGTCCATGTTCGATGCGAAGACTACCAGCATTTCGAAGGGAACCTCCAGCTTCTTTCCGCCCGCCAGAGTCAGAAAATCAATTCTGCGATCCAGGGGAACGACCCAGCGGTTCAACAGATCCTCCGGGCGAAGCCGCTGCCGTCCAAAATCGTCTATGATCAGCACCCCGTTATTGGCTTTCATCTGCACCGGGCCGACATAGAACTTGGACGTGGGGTTATATTGCAGGTCCAGCATCTCAACCGTCAGCTCGCCGCCCACCAGAACCGCAGGGCGCTGGCACAGTACCCAGCGTTCGTCCCGGTCCTTGGGCTCCGACTCCGCCATCCGCTTGTGAATCGCCGCATCGTAGACGGTGATGATCTCGCCTTCCACCTCGACCGCGTACGGAATCCATACCTCATCCTGCGAAATCACAAGCGATAAGGTCTCGGCCACAGTGGTCTTTCCGGTTCCCGGAGGGCCATAGAGGAAGATCGAGCTGCCGGAGTTGAGCGCCGTGCCGAATTGCCGCAGTAACCCGTCGTCGATCACAAGATGCGCAAAGGCTTGCTTGACGTCTTTCTCATGCACCTCCACCTTGCGGACGCTCTGTATTCGCGTCTGCTCCACGTAGCTCGCCAGAGAGACCGGCGCCGGACCCGTATAGTGATTCTGCGCAAGCAGCTCCGCCGCCCGCGAACGCCCCTCCGAGGTGATGGCAATCTGAGGAACATGGCCGTTCATTCCGGTCACGTGGCAGAGCAATTCCGTGCGCAGCTGGAAGGAGATTTCCTTGGCCACTTCAAAGCTGAGCCGGGTCTTCTCGGAAAGCTGAAGGACGGAAAGGGTGCCGGACATATAGAGAGTCTTTAATGCGAGATCCTCGAGGATGGCTTGACGCACGTCAACTTCTTCGATGGACTGCGGCCTGTGCGTGGGCCCCAAAGCGGGTTCAATATTCAAAAAATCATAGTTTGGCATCGTTACTCAGGCTACCATTTTTCCCCTCCCGGTCACCAGCCATTTGCGCCGCTGGATGTGCTCTTTGGTCACCTTCTTTGCCTCCCTTTGGAATAAACTTCGTCGCAATTCGGCGCACTCTCATATCGATTAATTCCGCAATTATAATCGAGAAAGTTGAATGATTTCCGGCGTCGCGGCGGAAAAGACGTGTAAGCCGGCGACCATGGCGCATCCAGTGCGCCGGAACCTTTTTACGCCTTCGTTCGTATTCAGCGGTAGGCGCCATCCGCGCAGAGTGCTTTGCTACACTCCTTGCAGGCTGGCCTACGGTATCAGCGGGAACCAGTCTGCATCAGAGACGGAAAATTGCACTGCGGGAGAATCCATGCCAGTTGTCGAACTCGCGGGAGTGACCAAGGCCTACGAGAACAAGGTTGCCGTCAGCAACCTGAGCCTTTCCATTGAAGCCGGCCAGATCTTCGGCCTTCTGGGACCGAACGGAGCGGGTAAAACCAGCTCCATTCGCATGATGATGGGCATCACCATGCCCGACTCGGGCCAGGTCAATCTTTTTGACAAGCCCTTCGAGCGCCAGAGCCTGGAGCGGGTGGGCTACCTGCCCGAGGAGCGCGGCCTTTATAAAAAAATGAAGGTTCTGGACCAACTGGTCTTCTTCGGCTGCCTGCATGGGCTGGGCGCGGAAGAGGCGCGCCAGCGGGCCGACTCATGGGCCAAGCGCATGGAGATTGCCGACGCGCTCCAGAAGAAGACCGAAGAGCTCTCCAAGGGGATGCAGCAGAAGATTCAGTTCATCGCCACGCTGCTGCACTCGCCCGGCCTGATCGTGATGGACGAGCCCTTCGCGGGTCTTGATCCGGTCAATGCGGTTCTGGTAGAGCGGACGCTGCTGGAACTGAAGGATCAGGGCAAGGCCATCCTGTTTTCCACGCATCGTATGGACCAGGTGGAGAATCTCTGCGACTCCATCTGCCTAATCAACAACGGCGAAGCGGTGCTGGCCGGCAACCTGCGCCAGATCAAAGCCGGTTACGAGCGCAACCACGTGATCGTCGAGTTCGAGGGAAGCTCGACTTTCCTGCTGGGTGAGGAGGTCGCCGAGGCGAAAAACTACTCCGGCCGCGCGGAGATCAAGCTCAAGCCGCACGGCGACGCGCAAAAACTGCTGCACGAAGCCGCGGCCATGGCGACAATCTATCGCTTCGAGCTGGTCGAGCCCTCGCTGGAAGAGATATTTATTGAGACCGTGGGAGGCAAGGCCAATGCGTAATATTCTGTTGATCGCCAAGCGCGAATACCTGGAGCAGATCAGAGGCCGCGCCTTCAAAATCTCCACCATCGCCTTGCCCCTGTTGATCGGCGCGTTGCTGGCCTTCAGTTACTACATGGATCACAAGGCGGGCACGGGAAAGCATATCGCAATCGTGGCCGATGACGCCGCACTTGCCAACCAGGTCCGCCAGCAGATGCTCGACGACACGTACGCCCACTACACGGTGGATGTGACGGCGCCGGCAAGCACAGAGCAGCGCGACGAATGGCAAAGGAAGGTTCGCTCGAAGGCAATCGACGGCGTCCTGACCATCGATACCTCCAATCCGCAACAGATCACGGCCAAATTCGCCTCGCTTTCCGCCGCCGATGTATCCGCGTATGGCGGCCTGCAAAGCGCTTTGAATCGCGGCGTCATTAACGAGCGCATGATCGGCAAGGGCATGAGCCAGGCCGAGGCCGACGCCATGCTTGCCAAGGTTTCCATCGAGGTATTGCAACTGGACAAGGACGGAAAGACCGGCAAAAGCAATGGAAGAGCGACTGTCATAAAAGCCTTCCTCATGATGCTTATACTCTCCATTCCCATCATGCTCTACGGGCTGGATATGGCCCGGGCGATTATCGAAGAGAAGACCTCGCGCATCTTCGAGGTGATGCTGGCCGTGGCCAAACCCAGCGATCTGCTGGCAGGCAAGCTGCTGGGCGTGGGGGGTGTCGGCATCACGCAGATCGCCATCTGGGTGGCGGGCGCCTCGGTATTCATGGGCACTCAGCTGGCTGCGGCGCTGCTTACCGGCGACATTGCCATCCGCTTCACCTGGACCGAGGGAATCTTCTTTCCCATCTATTTTGTATTAGGATTCGCGCTCTTCAGCGCCATCTTCTCCGGCCTCGCGGCCACCTGCGAGACTGCAAGCGACTTGCAGAAGTTCATGTGGGTGGCGATTGTGCCGCTCTACACCGCCATGGGCCTGCTTGGGATGATGATCAGCGATCCCAACTCCTCTTGGTCCATTGCCGCATCGCTCTGTCCGCTGACCTCGCCTTACGTGATGATCTCGCGCATGGGCATGACGGTGGTTCCGTTCTGGCAGATTGCCCTCTCGGTCCTTCTGCTGATATTGACCATCTGGGCCACGCTCTGGGTCTCCTCTCGCCTCTATCGCATCGGCATTCTGATGTACGGCAAGCGAGCCACCCTGCCCGAGATCGCGCGCTGGCTGCGCTACTCCTGACCACCTGCGG
Source organism: Occallatibacter sp. (assembly GCA_052147235.1). Lineage (GTDB taxonomy): Bacteria > Acidobacteriota > Terriglobia > Terriglobales > Acidobacteriaceae > Telmatobacter. Next base: position 32,208 of record JBKQLG010000210.1, on the reverse strand, counting down.
TGGGGCAGACCCTTCGGTTGGCCCGCGCCCGAGAAAAAGCGCGGGAGCTGGCCTTCTCACCGGCTTGCATACTCGCTGACTCGCTGACCAGCTGACTTGCTAATATCAAAACAGTGGCAGCCGAAGACCAACCTAGATTCACTCTCTCCCAGCGCCTGGTACTGGCCGTCGTTCCGCGCGTAGTATGGGCGCTGTTCAGCATATGGGGCCGCACCTGGCGCTTTGAAGTCATCGCCGAAGAAGGCGTCACGCCTGTCCTTTCGGGAGTGCAATCCCCGCCGGGGATCTTCTGCTTCTGGCACCAGTGCGTGCTACCCTGCACCGTCTACTTCCGCTTTTCCCGCGCTGTGATCCTCATCAGCCAGAGCTTCGACGGCGAACTGATTACCCGTATTCTGAAGCTGTTTAGCTTCGATGCCGTGCGCGGCTCCAGTTCGCGCGGCTCGCGCGAGGGGCTGCTGGGACATAAAAACGTAATTGAGACCGGACGCACCGCCATCTTTACCGCCGACGGGCCGCGCGGCCCCATCTATCAAACCAAGATGGGCCCGATCAAGCTGGCGCAGATGACCGGCGCGCCCATTGGCGCCTTTTATCTCCTGCCTGAGCGCGCCTGGATGATACGCTCCTGGGACCGCTTCCTGATCCCCAAGCCCTTCACCCGCATCTGCGTCAGTTGGGCGCGCCAAACGCGCGTTCCCGCCGATCTCGCCCCTGACCAGTTTGAGCCCAAGCGCCAAGAACTCAACGCCGCCCTGGAGCGCGCCCGCCTGCGAGCGTACGATCATTTCAAGAAGGCCACGGGATGAGCGGCCTGCACGTCGTCGATTTCGACTACGATCTGCCCGTGGAGTTGATCGCGCAGCAGCCGCCCGCCGAGCGCGGCCAGAGCCGCATGCTGGTGATGAATCGCGCAACCGGCGCTCTGCGCGACGCGAGCTTTGCCGAGTTTCCCGCGCTGCTGAATTCCGGCGACCTGCTGGTCCTCAACGAGAGCCGCGTGATCCCGGCTCGCCTCTACGCCCGGCGCACGTTGCGCCGCGAGCGCGAGAAGCCGACCGGGCGCATCGAAGTGATGCTGACCGAGCCGGTAGCATCACAAAAGCTCCGTGCCCCATCCATTTCGCGTTCCTCAGCGAAATGGGTGGGAAACCACGAACCTCAACCAGCGACCGGCGAAAACCTCTGGCGCGCCCTCGTACGTCCCGGCCGCAAAGTGGCCATCGGCGAGATTCTCGTCTTTCCCGCGCCCTCAGGCGAGATCGCGCTCGAAGCCGAAGTGCTGGAGCGCGGCCTTTTCGGCGAGCGCCTGCTGCGCTTCAAGCCGGTCGACGATTTTTTCGACGTGCTCGACCGCATCGGCCACGTCCCGCTGCCGCCCTACATTCGCCGCGACGATGCAGCCGCCGACCGCGAGCGCTACCAGACGGTCTTCAGCCGCGAGCGCGGCTCCGTCGCTGCGCCCACGGCTGGATTGCACTTCACTCCGCAGATCTTGGAAGAGCTGACAGTGCGCGGCGTTGAGATTGCCCGCCTCACGCTGCACGTCGGCTTGGGCACCTTTGCCCCACTGCGTGTAGAGCGCGTGGACGACGTTCGCCTGCATCGCGAGCGCTACACGCTCTCCACACCAGCCGCTGAGGCCATCAACCGCGCCGTCGCCGAAGGCAGACGGATCGTCGCCATCGGCAGTACGGTCGTCCGCACGCTGGAACACTGCGCGCTTGAGGCTGCCGGACGCCCGTTCGAAGCCCACACTGGCGAGACGGATATCTTCATCTCCCCTGGCTTTCAATTCCGCCTGGTCAGCGCGCTGCTCACCAACTTCCATCTGCCGCAATCGAGCCTGCTGATGCTGGTCTCGGCCTTCGCAGGACGCGAGCCGGTTCTCTCTGCCTATCGCCATGCCGTCGAGAATAAATACCGCTTCTTCAGCTACGGCGACTGTATGTTTCTTGAGTGATGAGACTAGATGGGTGCCCCAGGTCTCGATTTTGAGACCTGGGAATCCACGGACCCGATTCAGCCTGTTTCCTGAGAATCGGGCACTCTTCACGGCTTGGTCGCCAGAATCAGCGGCGACGGCCCATGCGTGGCCAACGTGCGCGCAGCGGTGAATCCAGCCGCCGCCAGCCAGCCGCTGATCTCCTCAAAGGAGAAGGTGTCGCCGCAATCGGTATTGACCAGCATATTCAGCGCGAAGGTCAGGCCGTTCAGCGGGCCGGTCCGATCCTGATTCACCAGGAACTCGGCGATGGCAATCGTTCCGCCGGATGCCAGCGCCGCGAAGGTCTTCTTCAGCAGCGCTCGGCTGCGCTTCGCGCCTTCGCTGTGCAGGATGTGGCCGAGTGTGGCTACGTTGTGATTGCGGCCGAAGTCGGCCTCCAGCAGATCGCCCTCCTTGAAGGTGAAGCGCTCCGACAGTCCAAAACGGGCAACAGTATTGCGCGTAACCGGAATCACGCCCGGCCAGTCGACGGCGGTCACGCGCACCTCAGCCGAACTCTGCGCCAGCGCGATACCCCAAACGCCCGAGCCGGCGGCCAGATCGAGAACGCTGACCGGACCCGTCAGGTCAAGGTGCCGCGCCAGCTCCTGCGCCACCGGATAGCTCATGGGAAAGATGTCGTTGACAAACTGATGAAAGAACTCGCTGCCCGGACCCTGCTGATTGACGGACTTGGCCGGGCGGCCGGTGGCCACCACTTCATTCAGTTGCAGCCAGTTGGGCAGCAGTTGTTCGCTGGTGTGACGAATCAGCCCGCCCTGGAAACCCGGCTTGCCGCTGACCAGGAAGGCCGCGCTCTCCGGCGCGAGGGAGAACTTTTCGCCCTCTTTGCGCAGAAAATCGAAGCCGACGAGAAAGTTCAGAATCGCGCTCAGGCCGCGCGTCGATGCGCCGGTCGCCGCCTGAATCTCGTCGAGGGACTTTGGACCACTATCCAGCGTGTCAAAAACATGGTGGCGGATGGCCGCCTCAAGCGCCAGCGGGGGCGCATACGCAAAGGCAAATTGATAGATGCGCTCAGGAGTGACCGGAGCGCCAACTTCAGATGGCATTTTTTCGACCTCAATTTTGGGAATGGGTTGGGGAAAACCGTGGAAAATATTCGCAGAACGGGGATCTTCTACGGCAGGACTTCGTGTCCTACATTCGAGATGCAAGAATTTTGACTTTGATTCATTATCCCTCATTCATCCTGACATTGTTCCTTCGCATAGTTCCAGGCCGAAAAGCGCGGATTCCCGGCAACCGGATCCTCGGTCACGATGAATGGGTCTGGTCCAAAATGGATATACTCCTCGTATCGTTCCGACGCCGCTGTGTCAGGTGAAGCATGAACCTTGAGAAACTCGTCTACCATGCTCTTGCAAGCCGCAACCGCCTCCTCCAGAGTGGCGAAGTCACCCAGCTTGTATCGTCCGTCGTCGGGTGGGAGGTCGTAGTTGTCATCCACATAGACCGAATAGATATACCCCGATCCCGCCATATTGCCTCTTCCTGCCAATCCTAGGCTCTGCTCTGCCTTGCCAGCCCAATATACAAGATCTCGGCCAGAACTGCGCACCGTCGCGGCTCAATTCAAAATCTGCGAAGGATGTTTTTCAGGCCTTGATGAGACCGCTTCCAGTTAGACTGCATGGTTTGGAAATTGGACTTGGACAAGCGCGGACGAGGACGTCCGCACAACAGCCGGCCGGGAGGCCGGCGCTACACTCCGATGGCGCTACACTCTGATGATGTTGTTGCTCGCTGTTGTGGCTGCCTCCTGCTACACTCGTTTCGTGACCGCCCAATCCAAGCCGCCCGTCTTCCTGCTCGACACGATGTCGTTCATCTTCCGCGCCTACCACGCAATGCAGCGCTCGCGCCCCATGAGTACCCGCGCGGGGCTGCCCACGGCAGCAATCTATGTTTTTGTGAACATGATCAAGAAGCTGCGCCAGGACTTTCAGCCGCTCTACTTTGCCGCCGTCTTCGACGTGAGCGGCGAGGTTTTCCGCGACGAGCGCGCCCGCGCGATGAAGCCGCTGCGCAAGTGGAACGGCAAGACACAGAGCTTTGACGAGGTCAGCTACGAAGGCTACAAGGCCAATCGCGTCGCGATGCCCGAAGACCTGCGCCGCCAGATTCCCTACATCCGCCGCGCGCTCGAGGCCCTGCGCATCCCCATCCTCGAGGCCGAGGGCTTCGAAGCCGACGACGTCATCGGCACGCTGGCCCGCGAGGCCGCCGAATGCGAGCACGATGTTTACATTGTAAGCGGCGACAAGGACATGATGCAGTTGGTCACGCCCGCTGTAAAGATTCTCAACCCGCAGAAGGACAACCTGATCCTTGACCCCGCCAAAGTCGTCGAAGTTCTGGGTGTTCCGCCGGAAAAAGTAGTCGATGTAATGGCCCTGCGCGGCGATGCGGTCGATAATATCCCCGGCGCGCCGGGCATTGGCGACAAGGGCAGCGTGGAGCTGATTCAGGAATTCGGTTCCGTCGAGGCCGTCCTCGACCGCGTCAGCGAGGTCAAACGCAAGAGCTATCGCGAGTCGCTGGAGCAGAACCGTGACGCCGTTCTGCTCTCCAAGGAACTCGTCACCATTGACTCTCATGTTCCACTTGCGCTCGACTTGGCGGCAATGCAGACGCAGCCGCCCGACCTGGAAGCCTGCCGCGAACTTTTTACCGAGCTGGAGTTCACCTCCATGCTGCGCGATTTAGCGCCAGCAGACGGCAGCCCTTTAGTCGAGCTCATCGAAGATCCCACGGAAGCGCAATCCGCAGCTTTCTACGTGGCTGCTAAGGCAGGTGGCTTTGCCTTTGCGCTCAATGCCGCCGCGCCCGCGCCGGAAGTGGAAGACGAAGCGCCGCAGAACCTTTCGCTGCTCGATGCAGCCGAAGCCGCCGAGAAGCAGGGCCGTTTTACCGCGGGCGTCTGCGCGGAGCCTGCGACCGCTCTCGAACTCCCGCTGACCGCGCAGCTCCGCGCCCTGCTGGAAGACGCCGCCGTCCCCAAGCAAACCCACGACTGGAAGACCGCTCTCCACCTTCTCACTGCGCAAGGCGTAACGTTGCGCGGAGCAGTGGACGACAATATGCTGCTTTCTTACGCGCTCAATCCCACCCACGCGACGCAAGCGCTGGCCGATGTGGCCGCGCGCCACTCGCAGCCCGTACCCTCTACTTTGCCCGCTGCCGCCGCTGCCATTCGCTCCCTGGTTCCGGCGCTGAAGGCCGAAGTCGAAAAAGCCGGCGTCGCGCGCGTCTACGAGAGAATCGACTTGCCGCTGGCGCCGGTCCTCTTCCGCATGGAGCAGGCCGGTGTGCGCATCGATCTCGGCGTTCTCGATGGGCTTTCCAAGCGCTTCGCCATCGAGCTGGAGCACGTCGGCGAAGAGATTTTTGCGCTCGCCGGCCGCCGCTTCAACATCAACTCCCCCAAGCAGCTCGGCGAGGTGCTCTTCACGCATCTCGGCCTGCCCGCGCCGGCCAGCCGAGGCAAGGGAAAGGCCGTATCGACCGCGCAGGATGTGCTGGAATACCTGGCGGAAAAACACGAAGTTCCGCGCCTGGTTCTGGAATTTCGCCACTTATCGAAGTTGAAATCGACGTACATTGACGCACTGCCGCTGCTTGCCGACGCAGACTCGCGGGTGCATACGACGTTTATGGCTGCGGCAGTGGCCACCGGACGCCTCTCCTCCGTCAATCCCAATCTACAGAACATTCCCACGCGCACCGAATTGGGCCGCGAGATTCGCGCCGCCTTCACCGCCGCGCCGGGAACGCAACTGCTCTCGGCGGATTATTCGCAGATCGAACTGCGCCTGCTTGCGCACTTCAGTGGCGATCCGTTGCTTGTCCGCGCTTATCAGAACAACGAAGACATTCACACGCTCACCGCCAGCGAGGTCTTCGGCGTGCCCGCCGCCGAGATGGACAAGCAGACCCGCAACCGCGCCAAGGCCGTGAACTTCGGGATTGTCTACGGCATCTCGCCCTTCGGACTGGCCGCGCAGTTGGGCATTCCGCAGGCCGAGGCGCGCGCTTACATCGAGCGCTACTTCGCGCGCTACGCGGGTGTGCAAGCCTTCATCGAAAAAACATTGGAGGAAACGCGCAAGAGCGGCTCGGTGCGCACACTCTTCGGCCGCATCAGGCCGATTCCGGACATTGAGAGCCGCAACCCCAACCAGCGCGGCTTCGCCGAGCGCACCGCTATCAACACGCCGCTGCAAGGCACAGCCGCCGACCTCATCAAGCTGGCGATGATCTCCATCGACCGCAAGCTCACCGAACGCAAACTCAAATCGCGTATGGTCCTGCAAGTCCACGACGAACTGCTCTTTGAAGTCCCCGCCAACGAGAGCGCTGAAGTCGAAGAGTTGGTGCGCAAGGAGATGGAAGGCGTAGTCAAGCTCAACGTGCCGCTGATCGCCGACCTGAAGTCCGGTCCCAACTGGCGGGATATGAAATAAGTAGCGACCCGCGGCTACACGCCCAGCTCCACCCGAATCGCATCCGCAATCGCACCCGCGTGCCGCCGCATCGCCTCTTCACTCTCGGCTTCAATCATCACGCGGGCCAGCGGCTCGGTGCCGCTATAGCGAATCACCACGCGGCCTGTGTCCTTCAACTCCACTTCCGCCGCACGGATGGCGGCGGCTACGCTGAGGATCGACTCCAGCGGCCTGCGCTCGCGTACCTTCACATTCACGATCACTTGCGGGAAGACCTTCAAGTCCGCGGTCAGTGTGTCAACGCTCTTTCCGATGCGAGCAATCAAGTCCAGCACCACCAGAGCGGTCAGCAGGCCATCGCCGGTGGTGGCCAGATGCGGCAGCAGAATGTGCCCCGACTGCTCGCCGCCCAATGCGGCGTCGTGCGCCTGCATCTGCTCCAGCACATAACGGTCACCCACCTGCGTGCGCAGCATCGTGATTCCGGAGCGCCGCAACGCCGCCTCCAGCCCCATGTTCGACATAGTAGTGGCGACGACCAGATCGCCGGTCAGCAAACCACGGTCTTTCAGGTCGCGCGCGGCCATCAGCAGAATCGCGTCGCCGTTGATGACGTTGTTGTGACTGCCGGCCAGCATGCAGCGGTCGGCGTCGCCGTCGAAGGTGAGGCCGAGATCCGCTACGCGCGCTGCCACTTCAGCTGCCACCCACTTCGGATGCAGAGCGCCGCAGTTCAGGTTGATGTTGCGGCCGTCGGGCGCAACGTTCAGCAGCGAGACCTCTCCGCCCAGCCGCTTGAAGAGCTCCGGCGCAACCGCCGCCGCAGCACCGTTGGCGCAATCGGCCACAATGCGCAACCCATTCAACGAAAGCCCCGGCACGCAGTCGAGCAGGAACTGAATGTAGTCGGCCTGAAAGGCGGCGTTGTCTTCGACCGCGGGCAACGTTGCCGGATCGGGTGCGGCGGAGTTGGCCGCATGATGGAGAATCTCCTCCTCCATCGCCAGCTCCAGCGCATCGGCCAGCTTGTAGCCGTCCGCGCCGAAGAGCTTGATGCCGTTGTCCTGCCATGGATTGTGCGAGGCTGAAATCACCACGCCCGCCTGAAAGCCGTGAGTCCGCGCAAGGAAAGCGACGGCCGGAGTGGGCACAACGCCCGCACTCTCGACGCTGGTTCCCGTCTCGCGCAATCCGGCGGCAAGCGTGGCGGCGATCCAGGGTCCGGACTCGCGTGTGTCACGGCCCAGAATCACGCTGGGTTCCGTGGTCGTCTTGCGCAGTGAGTGGCCGAGGGCCAGGCCGGCGGCGTAAATGGTGGAGGCGTCCAGCGGGTATTCGCCCGCCACGGCGCGAATGCCATCGGTTCCGAAGAGTTTGCGTGCGTTGGCTGCGGTCATGGTCTCATTTCATGGTTGATTGGTTGGAAACCGCGGATTCCACGCGGCTGATGAAGGCGCCGTCGGAGAGGCGTGTGACGAGCTTGTCTCCGGGCGTAACCTGAAGCGCGGAGCGAACCAGAGAGCCCGCCGCGGTGAGCACCAGCGCATAGCCGCGCTCCAGCACGGCCAGCGGCGAGAGCGAGTGCAGCCGCGCATCAAGCGAGCTGAGATGGGCCGCGGATTCGTGCATCATCCGCTCCATCGAATGAAAGAGTCGGGTCCGGCCATTGATAAGCCGTTCGCGCGTCCGGGCAAGCCCTTGACGCGGATCGTGAAGCAGGACGGCGGCGGCGAGGTTGGCGACATTGCGCTGATGCCGACGGAGTTGCATGGTGAGTGCTGCTTCAAGTCGAAAAGAATAATCGTCCAACTGTTGTTCAAGCTGATAAAGCAGCGAATTCACGCGCCCCTCGGCGCGGCTGACGGGCAGGCGGCTGAGCCGCTGTCGGGCTTGCAGCAGTTGAAAGCGTGCCGCGCGCTCAAGCCGATGCGATTGCTCGGCCACGCGATCGGCAATCTTGTGCTGCGCCTCGGTAATCAATTCGGCGGCGGCGGACGGCGTGGGAGCGCGCAGATCGGCAACAAAATCCGCAATCGTGAAGTCGGTCTCGTGCCCGATAGCCGAAACCACCGGCAGACGCGACGCCGCAATCGCGCGGGCGACGCGCTCGCTGTTGAAGGCAGCCAGATCCTCCAGCGAGCCTCCGCCGCGGGCCAGCACAATCACGTCCACCAGACCTGAGGTGTTCAAATCTTTGATCGCGGCTTCAATCACGGCGGGCGCGGAATCGCCTTGCACGCTGACCGGGCAGAGCAGGACGCTCAAGCCGGAGTGGCGGCGGGCGACAATGTTGAGGAAGTCGCGAATCACCGCGCCGGTGGGCGAAGAGACGATGCCGACGGTGCGTGGAAAGCCAGGCAGCGGCCGCTTGCGCTCCAGGTCGAAGAGACCCTCGGCTTTAAGGCGGGCCTTGAGTTGTTCGAAGGCCAGTTGCAGCGAGCCCGCGCCGACCGGCTCCATCGTCTCGGCGATTAATTGCATTTGGCCGCGCTGCTCGTAGACGCTGACCCGGCCGCGTACCAGCACGTGCAGGCCGTTTTCCGGACGGAAGCGCAGAAGCATTGCCTTGCGGCCAAAAAAGACGACGGGCAGTTGCGCGTCGGCATCCTTCAGCGTGAAGTAGACGTGGCCGGAGGGCGCTGGTCTGAAGTTGGAGATCTCGCCCTCGACCCAAACATCACCGTATTCCTGCTCCACTAGCTCGCGCACCAGGCCGACCAGTTCGCGCACTGTCCAGATGCGGCGCGCAGGCCGGGGCTCTTCGAAGGAGAGTCCGAGCTGGGGGCTGAGGTCACGCTGTGGCGCGAAGGTAGCTTTCCTGGTCACTTACAAAGTATATTGCGCGGAGCTGTCCGGAGTTGCTGGAAGAAATGGGGCGCCCGCGTCTATGGAACGTCCGATTGTGCGGGGACTCTTCAGGGATGTAGTCCGGCCGCGGCCAGCATCTGCAAGAACTGACGACGGGACCGCTGGTCGACGGCCATGGCCACCAGCTTGCCCTTTCGGTTGAAGACGAAACTTCTGGGGAGGTTCTCAACGTGGAACCGCTGCGCGGCCTGAGAGTCGGGGTCGAGCAGAACGGGCGCGTGATAGCCAATCCTATTCACATAGGAGTTGACCTTCGAGCTTTCCTCATTGGTAAGGGAAAGGACCACCAGGCCCTGGGATTTGAAACGGGAGTAGAGGTCGTTCAGATCGGGCATTTCCAGCAGGCAGGGGCCGCACCAGGTGGCCCAGAAGTTGACCAGCACAACCTTGCCGCGGAGTTGCGAGAGGGTGACATTCCGGCCCTGAAGGTCCTTGAGGGTAAAATCCGCCTTTTCGAGGTCGGCGTCGTCAGCAACCAGCGTGAGAATAGCCTTGGCGAGCATAGGATCATCGAGGGTTACCTTAACGTGCTCGTAGTGAACTAATTTGGCCAGGTCGATGTAGGGCATGGAGGGCTCGTCCGTACCGGACAAAGGAAGTTCAGCCAGCGACTGGGCCAGTGTCTCTGCTGCAGCTTGAAGGGCTGGCAGGCCTGGGTCGCATCGGAGGGCCAAGTGGGCGAGAATGTCTGCGAGCTGGAGCTTATGCTGACCGGCAGGCAGGGTACCAATTTCGGAGGCGATCTTGATAACTGTTGTTGCTGGAGATTGGGGCGTCGTGGCCGTCGCAAGACTCTTCAGCTCACTCATGACGGATGATACGTTCGCCTGTGCATAAAGCAGAGGTGTTGTGAAAAGAAGTGAGGCGATAGTAAGAGTGCAACGAACAGGAATCATACGGTCTCTTTGAATCGGCGGGTTTAAGCCATTGAGGCGTTGAAGAAATAATATCTTTCCAGGCAAGGTTCGTGGGCGAGGATACGCTTGTTCCGGCCGCCAACCCTTCTGTGTCCCCCACCCTCGCCACGTCTTTGTTTTTGCGGCTAGGACGGGGCACCTCGTTTCAAATTCTGTAAGCAGAAACCCATCAGGGATGAAGATCGGTCTGAGAGAGCATCTCCAGCCACTGGTTCATGACGCGCCGGTCAATCGCCTCCGCAATCAGTTTGCCATCGCGATTGAAGATAAAGGTTCTGGGAATGCCAACAATGTGGAACTGCTGGCGCACCTTGCCTCCATAGTCGAGCAGAACTGGCGGATGGTAGTTGGATGTATTGACGTAGGTGGAGACCTTGAAGGGTTGATCGTCGGTGATGGAGAGAACGACCAGTCCCTGCGGCGCAAAGTGCGTGTAAAGCCGGTCCAGGTCGGGCATCTCCTGCATACAAGGCGGGCACCAGGTGGCCCAGAAGTTGACCATCACGATCTTGCCCCGGAGTTCCGAGAGGGTGAACTTCTTGCCCTTCAAATCCTTGAGAGTGAAGTCGGCCTTCTGGACATCCGCTTCATTGTCGACCAGCGTCTGAGTGGCCTTGGCGAAGAGAGGGTCGCTGAGTGTTGTGGTCAAATGCTCATATCGAACGAGTTCCGCGAGCTCAATGTATGGGGCTGGGAGCTGGCCTCCTTTGGCCGGGACGGGCGACTCGGCCAGCGCCTTGGCCAGGGTGTCGGCGACGGCCTGGAGGGTGCCATGGCCGGCTTCGCCCTCCGTCGAATAGCCTGCGAGGCTGTAGGCTAGCTTAACCTTGTTGGGACCGGCGGCCAGCGTGCGTATATCGAGCGCCAGCTTGGCGGTGGCGATCGAACGCTGTTCGGGTGAAAGGGAGCGAAGGTTGCCGATCTGCTTGGTGATGGCCGACTCGGAGGCCTGCGCATGGAGCAGAGGCGCGGCAAGAAGGACGGTGGCGGCGGCAAACAGAGTGCGTTGGATCGGGTTCATAATATCTCGCTGACGGACTGAATTGAAGTGATTTTAGCTTCGGCGAAATTATATCTCACAGTGCGCGGTTCGTGGGCGAGGCTGCGCTTGTTCCGGTGGCCAGCACGGCCAGCCGCTCGGCAACGGCTTCGACGATCTGTTCGTGGACCTCGTCGATGCTCAGGTCTCCTTCGATCAAAACGATGCGCTCCGGCTCGCGCGCGGCGATCTCCCGGTACTTCCGCCAGACGCGGCCATAAAAAGCCTCCTGCTCCGCCTCGAAGCGGCCTTCATCCGGGCCGCTCTGCTCGGCTGTACGCAGGTTACGGCGGCGCGCGCGGTGGAGCGAAGCCTCCAGGCCGGGCAGCAGCAACAGCGTCAGATCGGGCTGAAGATTTGAGCAAATCAGCCGATGCAGTTCAAGAACGGTCGCGGAGCCCAGCTCACGGCCGCCACCCTGGTAAGCCTCGGTCGAGTCGGTGAAGCGATCGCAGAGGACGATCTTTCCGGCCTCCAGAGCGGGCTGAATCACCTCGGCGATGGCCTGGGCGCGGTCGGCGAACATCAGCGCCATCTCGGCCATCGGCGCCAGACTCGAAGAGCGCGAGTCCAGCACCAGGGCGCGGATGCGGTCCCCGGTCGCCGTCCCGCCCGGCTGGCGGGTCACCAGAGCGGTATGGCCGCGCTTCTTGAGCCAGTCGGCCAAGCGGTTGATTTGCGTAGTTTTCCCCGAACCATCCAGGCCTTCGAGCGTAATAAACAGACCGCGCGCCATGGGCTGAGTCTACCACTGAAACAAAAATGAAGACGAATCTACTTCCGTTGTGTTACAAGGGGTTGAACAGCAAACATCACCGGAGGCAGGCGACTGCGCTCCACAGGAGTTGAAAATAGTGAATCTTCGCATCGTTCACAAACTCTCGGTCTGCGGCTTTCTCGCGGTCGCTCTGCTCACCACCCGGCAACTCCACGCCCAATATCTGACTCTCGAAGGCCAGACCGGTGGCTTTCTCACACCCACGGCCTACGTTGTCTACATGGAGAAGGGCCAGGCGCTCTCCCATCCCGCCATCGGCGTCCACTTTATTGACGCCTCCAAGGTCATCGGCAATATCGAGACCTTCAGCATCACGGAGGCGTTTTACAACCGCGCCGAGGTAGGCTATACGCGCAGCGTGCACCAGTTCGGCAATAGCGGGCCAACCTCTGCATCGGCATCGGTGATCCCAGGGGGGTTAAGTCAGCTCTGGAACACCAACGGCATGAACGTCTTTCACGGCAAGGTCGTGGGCATCAAGGATGGCCAGTTTGGTCCTTGGACGCCGGGCGTGGCCGTCGGCGGAGTGGTGCGCACCGGCGATAAGTTTGTTACCGGGGAAGCGGCAGTCCTGGCAACGGAAGCCAACAATGCGTACTGCACGTATACCGGAGGGTTGCAGGCTGGATTATGCAGCCTGGTTGCCGTCCCGGCGGCCAAGGCCTACACCAATGGCGATGTCTACATAGCCGTCACCAAGACCTGGGCCAAGAAGCCGGTGCCTTTCCTGGCGAACATCGGCTGGAAGGCCACCAATGCCACCATCTTCGGCATCGGCGGCCAGGCCACGCGCTTCGGCGGACGCTTCTTCGGCGGCTTGGGCATTCCGCTGCCTCTGGGCCACGGCATTGTGGCCGTACCCTCGGCGGGCTTTACGCAGGAGCCGCGTACCAGCAAGGGTCTCGGTACGGCTTCTTACACCAGCCTTCCGCTGGTGGCCGGAAAGGCCGATCTGCCGACAACCATGGACTACGCCGTGCGCGTGACGCAGAGGGAGAAGCCGCATTTTGCCTTCGATATCGGCATCGGCCAGGTAGCGGGAAATATCGGAGCGGCCCCGACCTTTACCTTTCCCAACCCCAACCCAACCGGCACGGCGCCCATCGATCTCCAGGCGAAAAAGGTCGTCGGCATGGGGGTGAGCTATCGCTACTAACGGTTAAGTTCGAGAAGGCCGAACTGTGCAGGGCGCTGGTGCACCCATCCTTGGATCGTCCTTGTTTGTTGCGCCAAGGGTGAGAGACCAGGAACCTCAACCGGTCTCCAGTCGACTTGAAAATGGAGCCTTTGCGGTCACTCAAAAAACGGAAAGAGCCGCCCGGCAACAGGGCAGCTCTTTCCTCAGGGAGAATAGTTCCAACGGAGGCAAAACCATCAGAACTTTCTGGCTGCATAGTAGGTGCGCTGGAAGGGAGTGTCAAGGATAAATCTGTGAAGAAATATTATGTTTATAATCAATAACTTACAAAATAACATCGCAAGGATTCACAGGGGCCAGCTTCGTTTATTATTCGCCTGTTAACTTCTGTAATCTCATGCCTTCCGGGGTGTTTCCTTGGGTTTTTAAGTAGTTTCTCGCCAGATTCTCCGGCAGTGTATACCTATCGGGTACTGCTTGGTTCTTCCCGGCACAATCCCTCTCAATCCCGCAGATTCAGCCGGATGAACTCCACATCGAAGACCGAGGAGACCGGCTTGCCTCGCGCCATGCGGTAGAGCGCCCGGAAGCCGCCCAGAAAAAAAGCCAGCAAAAGCGACGCGCCGCAGCAGATCAGCACAAGCAAAGTGATACTCAGCAGCAGCTGTCCCGTCTTTGCCACCTCGGATTCCATCGGCTGCGGAATCGACGTGAGATCCGACTCGTAGTTCACCATGTCCAGCAGTTTGTGGCTCTCGTCGGGAACGGCGTCCCCAGTGACCACTGCCACCAGCGGGCCGCTGCGCCGCACCTCTAAAGAGACCATATCCGACTCCTGCAACGCCTTGGTCCAGCCCGCCTGCGTCTGCTTATCCGCCTTTTTGCAGGCATCGATGTAGGCGCGAATCGCCGTCTCTTGCACCGCGGCCATCTGTGGTGTCGGATAGTCGATAATCGTCAGCGTCGCCGGCCCCGAGCGCAGCGAATAGTTCGCGGTCACCGCCTCCGCGCCGCGATCAAAGCCCACCAGCTCCGCCGGCAGCACGCCGCCCGCGCCGCTGTAGCTCGCCGGGCCAACAGCATAGTGCGTCGTCTGCCCGTCGAGTTTGGCCTGCGGCAGGTTGGCCAGGATCGGAGGCGTCAGCGCTTTTCCGCCCTCCGGCAGCGGCAACCCGGCAGCCAGCTCGCGCAGCTCCGAGCCGGACATGGGACTGATGCGCGAAAAAATCGCATCCACTACGGTGTTCCCTACCCAGAAGAGCACCTGGTTGTGGTTCGATGTAGCTCCCGTGCCGATCTCTTCTTTGGGCCAGCCGTTCTGCCGGTAATACGAATAAGCACCATAGGCGCCGCTGGCGTCGTGAAAGCGCAGCGCGCGCAGGCTCAGCGTCTCGCCGCCGCGCTTGTACTCGCCCAGCGCGCCGTCGGTAAACTCGTACTCCTTGAGCGCCGTCGCGTTGGCTGCGTCCGCCAGGGCCGCATCGGTCAGCTTCTTCGCCACGCCCGCCGCCTCCCATCCGGCAAACGACTCCGGCAGCAGCGCCTTGGGCACGGGCGGCAGCACCACGTGCGTTACGCCTTGCGAAGCCGGAGCCTTGGCCGGCGCACTCTGCGCTTGACCAGCGCCCCCCGCCAGCATCGCCGTACCAACCAAAATCGCAATCCAACGCATCCCAGTTCTCCAGTATTCAGGGTACACGTATCCACGCCCGCCCGTTGCCCGCGACATCCCCTATCTACTTGGACACTGACGGGGACGAAAAGGTTCCCAGGAACGCGCTCTCGATCTCTTTACGCGGCGTTGTCTATTCCGTGATGCAATTCGGAGTGCCTGCACAAAGGGGATGGCCATCTGTGCAAGCGCCAAATGAGCGCCATGCAAGTCAGTACCCCGTGTTGAAATCGCCAAGCCGAGAAAGTAGTATCCGCCAAAGAGACATAAACCGGCCACGGCGCGTCGAGCCGTCTGCTTCACCTGTGAGAAAATCAGAGCTTGCGGACGAACTCCAATTTTCGCTTGCTGGTGGTTCGGCTGGGAGCCATGGGCGACATTCTGCACGCGCTTCCGGCGGTGACGGCGCTGCGGATGGCCCATCCCGACTGGGTGATCGACTGGGTCGTCGAGCCGCGCTGGCGGGCGCTGCTGGCGGCGGAGTCCGCGCCCTTGCAAAGCGGTCGAAATCCCGCGCAACCGCTGATTGACCACCTGCATTTTGCCCCCACCAAAAACTGGCGTAAAGCTCCCTTCAGCCGCCAAACCCGCGAGGAATTCAGAGCATTGCGTGCGGCGCTCAGGGGCGGCGAGTACGACGCAGTGATCGACCTGCAAGGGGCGATTCGCTCGGGGCTGGTGGCTCGGCTTGCCGGTTGCGGCAGGGTGATCGGCGAGGCGGAGCCGCGCGAGCGGGCGGCACGCTGGCTATTCACCGAGCACGTGGCCACACGGGGCATGCACGTGATCGAGCAGGATGTGGAGCTGGTTTCGGCCATCGCCGGAGACGAACTGAAACCCGTCCGGCCCTGGCTGCCCGCGGACCCTGCCGCCGAGGCCTGGGCGGATACTATTTTGCCGCCTGCAACAAAATCGCCTGCCGTGCTCATCAATCCCGGCGCTGGATGGGGCGCCAAGCGCTGGCCCGTGGAGCGCTATGCCGCCGTGGCGCAAGGGCTCGTTGAGCGCGGCTGCCGCGTGCTGGTCAATGCCGGTCCCGGCGAGGAGCCGCTGGCTGAGGTCATTGCAAGCCATACCGGCGGCAGCGCGGCCACGCCGCTCGCCTGCTCGCTCGCCCAGCTCATCGCCCTCACACGCCGCCTGGCGCTTGTTGTTGCCGGCGACACCGGCCCGCTGCACCTGGCCTGCGCGCTCGGACGGCCCGTGGTGGGCATCTACGGCCCCACCGATCCAGCCCGTAATGGCCCTTTCGGAACGCAATTCAAAGTTCTGCGCAGCACCCAAAGCCGCCGCGACCACACGCGCTATCAAACGCCAGAGGCGGGCCTGCTGACTATCCAGCCAGAGGATGTACTACGCGCGGCCTGGGCGTTGCTTTATCCTTAGACAAGCTCTGAACAAATCTATCCTCAGTAGCATAGATTCCCTCAGGGGCTAAAGCCCGTTCATTTTGCATCATTTGCGGCACGACTGAAGTCGTGCTCTTTCAAAATAACGACTTATGCAGAGGATTTTCGATGACCTCCAGAATTCTCCAATGACCGAATCCGCACCGACAAATCCCGTCTCGCCTCAACCCGATTGGATCGCCCGCTGGCAGCAAATCGCCCAGCGTATCCGCGTCCCGCTGGGCTTTCTGACGGCGGCGCTCTATCTATTCGAACTCCTCCGGCGCGCACCCCATCCGCAGGCCGTGGCCTGGAGCCTGGCGTTGGTTGTTCCTGGGTTATGGCTGCGCGGCTACGCCTCAGGCTATGTGAAGAAGAACCGCGAGCTGACGGTGACCGGCCCCTACGCGCACACCCGCAACCCGCTCTACCTGGGCTCGATGCTGATCGCCGCCGGCTTTGCCGTGGCGCTGCTCAGTTGGCCGGTGGCGCTGGCACTTGCCCTGGGCTTTGCGGTGATTTACGTGCCGGTGATCGCCTCGGAAGAGCGTTTTCTGCGCGCCAGCTTCCCCGGCTTCGACGACTATTGCCGGCGCGTACCGCGGCTGATTCCCCGGCTGACCGCAGGAAGCCATCCCGGCGTTGGTACGGGTAGTTTTTCCTTTACACTCTATCTTCATCACCGCGAGTACAATGCAGGGATGGGGGCAATACTGCTTTATCTCTGCCTGCTCTTCCTGCGGCCGCAGCTCGCCGCGCTTGTGCATCTGCCGCGATGAGCGGTATTCGACCCAGCCGTTCACACAGCAAGGAGCCATTCCGCCGGTGAAGACGCGCTCAATCGCAATAACCATTCTTGGCGCGTTCGCGCTGGCCGCAGTGGCTCACGCCCAGCAGATACCTCCGCTGACGCCCCCGCGCTCCGGCTTCAGCTTTCCCCTCAAGCAGATTCTCACCTACGAGGTTGACTGGCGGGTCTTTCCCGCCGGTATCGCGGTGGTGCGCTTTGAGGCGGACGGCGACCGCGAGAACCTCACCGCCAGCGCCGACACCAGCGGCGCCATCAACCTTATCTATCACCTCAGCGACCGCTTCCAATCCAGCTTCGACCGCGCCGGAGGCTGCACCGACGACTTCAACAAACAGACCATCGAGGGCCGCCGCCAGGTCAGCTCGACGCTGCACATCGACTACGCCCAGAAGCGCTCCATCCTCAACGAAAAGAACCTTGTCACCGGGCTGAGCAAGCTGGTGGAATCGCCCATCCCCGGCTGCGTCACCGACCTGCTCACCGGCGTTTACTACGCTGCGTCGCAGCCCATTGCGCTGGGACACAACTTTGTGATTCCGGTGGTGGACGCGATGCACATTGTGCCCGTGACGATGAAGGTGGAAGGCCGCGAGGTGATCAAAACTCCGCTCGGAGTTTTCAAAACCCTGCGCGTCCAGCCCACCGCCGATACCGGCGTGGTCAAGAATCGCGGCAACATCTGGATCTGGTACACCGACGACGAGCGCCACCTGCCGGTGCAGATGCGCGCCCGCTCTTTCTGGGGCACCATTACCTTCCGACTCACAGGTAACGAAAACAAATAGATTTTCCCGGTTCCGGCCTGCACCATCCGCAGGTAACTTCCGTGCTCTTTTTTATTCACAAAGTCCAACAATTCAATGTTCTATGAATGTCAACTCGTGGTAATATCTTGCGAATGCCCAAGTTTGAGGGCATTGTTGTATTGACTGATGTCTCTGGTTGTAACACTTTCCCAGTTTCAGACATGATGAGCAGAGAGCAATGAATTTGTCAGGTTTTTGAACTTTCGATGGAGGACAAATTTCGTGAAGCCAGCCGCAGTTTTTCTGCCACTTCTCTTGCTCGCCGCGACCTCGACCCTCCACGGCCAGTCGCCCAGCACGCCCAGTAGCCCGACAGCAGCGAAACCCACCGCTGTCAACACCACCAAAGCCGCCACCGACGCCAAGGCCACCAAAAAGGCCCGCAAGGCCGAGGCTCAACTCAAACCGTTTTCCGCGGTCGCCTTTGGCGGCGGAATGTCGCTGATGGGCGTCAATCTGCAGGCCGCAACCAACGTGAATCGCTATCTGAATCTGCGCGGCTCAGGTAACTTCTTCGATTACGCTGCCAATAACATCTCCACCAACGGCTTTAGCCTGAACGGCAACGTGAATATGGCCACCGCCGGCGTCTCGCTGGACTACTACCCTATCCCCCGGTTGGGCTTTCGCGTGAGCCCCGGAATGCTGCTCTATAACCAGAACGGGATCTCGGCCACCGCCAGCCCCACGGTCGGAAGCAGCATCACCCTGAACAACCAGGATTTCTATGCCGCCGCGACCAACCCTCTTACAGTGACCGCGAATCTGGGCCTGAACACCCACCAGCAAGCCTTCACCCTAACCACCGGCTGGGGCAACATGATTCCCCGCAAGCGCAACGACTTGCTCTTCGGGCATTTGTCCTTCCCTTTTGAGATCGGCGCGGCCTTCACCGGCGCACCTACCCTGAATATGAACCTCTTCGGCATTGCCTGCACCAATAAAGCGGATGCAGCGACGAATGGCGAATCGTGCGTGAATATGGCCACCAATGCCCAGGCACAATCCGATCTGAATGCCCAGCTCGCCACCTGGAGGAAAGATCTGAACCCGCTCAAGGTCTACCCCATCTTCTCTTTAGGGGTGGCTTACTCCATCCGCGCCAAGTAACCTTCGGCGCACTAAAACAAAGGGCCGCTTCCAATCCGGAAGCAGCCCTTTGTGTTGATCCATAAGCGCTTGGGTGCCCAAGGTTTGGATTTTCAGATCTGGGAAACCACGAACCCCATGGCGCGCAAGCGCCCTCCGCCGCACGCAGGTGCTTATCCCAGCAGCTCCCCGACAATCCCCGCCGCCGCCTGGAGCGCCGCATCGATCTGAGACTGGTCTTTGCCGCCGGCTTCAGCGATCTCGGGCTTGCCGCCGCCGGAGCCACCGACGAGCTTTGCAACCGAACCAACCAACTTGCCGGCCTGAATGCGCTTGATGAGGCCCGGCGTCACTCCGGCGATCAGGGCGACCTTGCCCTCCGGCTGCGCCGACGCCAGCACGACGACGCCCTCCCCCAGCTTCTGCTTGAGATTATCGACGAGCGTGCGAAGCTGGCCGCGCTCCAGCGAGTCGGCGCGCAGCGTGACCAGGCGCGCGCCCTTGATTTCGACGGCACGGCTAACGGCCTCGTCCAGCGCCCCAGCGGCGGACTTCATGCGCGCCTCTTCCAGTTCGCGGCGCAGGCGCTTGAATTCGTCTTCCTGTGCGGCCAGCTTGGCGCGGAAGGCTTCCGACGGGCTGCTGCCCTCAGGAGCTGGAGCGAGCTGCGCGACGATTTGCGCGACATCATAGTTCTGGCGGAAGGCAGCCAGAGAGCCGAAGCCGCTGATCGCCTCCAGGCGGCGCACGCCGGAGGAGACCGACCCTTCGCTGACGATCTTCAACAGGCCAATCTCGCCCGTCGCCCGCGTGTGTGTGCCGCCGCAAAGCTCTGTCGAAAACCCATCCGATAGCTTCACCACCCGCACCTTGTCGCCGTACTTCTCGCCGAAGAGCGCCATTGCGTGATACTCGTTGACGGCCACGTCAATGGGCACGTCTTCGAGGGTGACGACCTCGGCGTTGGCCAGCACCTCGCGGTTGACGATGGATTCAATCTCTTCGAGTTCCTCGTCGGCCACCTGGGCAAAATGAGAGAAATCGAAGCGCAGGCGATCGGGATGGACCGCCGAGCCGGCCTGTTTCACGTGCGTGCCCAGCACCTGGCGCAGCGCAGCGTGCAGCAGATGCGTGCCGTTGTGGTTGCGGCGGATGGCGTTGCGGCGCTCGCCATCGACCACAGTGCGCACATGATCGCCGACGGCCAGATTCTCTTTGAGCAGAGCCTTGTGGGCGCGGACGCATTGCACGGGCAGCACGCAGCCCTGAATTTCGGCGATGGTGGTGTTGCCGTCCGGCGAAGTGAACCAGCCGGTATCGCCGGTCTGCCCGCCCGAATCGCCGTAAAAGCTGGTCTGGTCGAGGACAATTTCTACCAGATCGCCTGCGTTGGCAGCCGGAACGCCTACCCCATCCTTCACAATGGCAAGCACTTCAGCGCCGGGGGTGGTGAGTTGCTTATAGCCCAGAAAGTCTGTCTTGGGCAGATCGCGATAAGCCGGGCTGGCGGTCTTCTGGCTCCCGCCCTTCCAACTGGCGCGCGCGCGGGCTTGCTCTTCGCTCTTCGCCTCTTCAAATCCCGCAAGATCAAAATCAACTCCCGCATCGTGGGCCGCGGACATCATGAAATCAAGCGGCAGGCCAAATGTTTCGTAAAGGTGGAATGCCTTTGCACCAGGAAAGACGACGGGGCGACCGAATTTGCGCAAACCGCTGATCGCAGATGAACGATTCAACATGGCCATTGTGTCGGGTGAATTCGCGAGTTCATCATCGAATTTGATGGGCGCTGTCATAAGTCCGGGCAACTCTCGCTCGAGACTGGCGTCAAGCGCATCTGTAAACTGCTTTGAACCGACCTCCAAGATCTTGAAGAAGCGCTGTTCTTCTCGTTCGATAACTGCCTCAATTCGGCTCTTGGCATCGATGAGCTCTGGGTACGCGCCTGACATTAAGGGGACAACGGCATTTGTCATGTAGTGGAAAATGGGGCTCTTCGCGCCGTTGATGTATGTGTGCCATATAGCGCGCCGCATAATCTTGCGAAGAACGTAACCGCGCCCCTCGTTGCTGGGAACTACGCCGTCGTTAATGAGAAAAACTGCCGCTCTTGCATGGTCAGCGATCACTCGAAAAGATGCGGCAGATTTTGAGTCAGTAGTCTCCATCATTTGTTGACCGCCGGATGCTCGGTTCACGAGGATTACAGCGGCTTCGATCAAAGGCTTGAACAAGTCTGTATCAAAGTTCGATGGCACTCCTTGCAGTACCGCCGCAATGCGCTCAAGGCCCATGCCTGTATCAATGGAAGGCTTAGGGAGCGGGGTGAGCTTGAACCTCGGAGCATTCCCGTTCCCCATCACCGCGGAGCGGTCGAACTGCATGAAGACCAGGTTCCAGATTTCCACGTAGCGGGCTTCGTCGTGGCCGAAGGGAAGGTCCACTCCGGGCGTCTCTGCTGCCTCAATGCCCATGTCGTAAAAGATTTCGGAGCAGGGGCCGCAGGGGCCGGTCTCGCCCATCTGCCAGAAGTTGTCTTTGAGGCCGTATTCGAAGATGCGCTCTTTGGGCACGCCGGCTTCGATCCAGTACTGCTCCGCTTCGTCATCGCGCGGGACGCCATTCGCGGGGTCGCCCTCGAAGATCGTCATGTAGAGGCGGTGCTTGGGAATGTTGAACCACTCCGGGCTGGTGACCAGCTCCCAGGCGTAGGCGATGGCCTCGCGCTTGAAGTAGTCGCCGAACGAGAAGTTGCCCAGCATCTCGAAGAAGGTGTGGTGGCGGCGCGTGAAGCCAACATTCTCCAGGTCGTTGTGCTTGCCGCCCGCGCGGACGCACTTTTGCGAGGTCGTCGCGCGGGAGTAGTCGCGCTTCTCGGCCCCCAGAAAAACGTCCTTGAACTGGTTCATCCCGGCGTTGGTGAAGAGCAGCGTCGGGTCGTTGACGGGCGCCAGCGAGGAAGAGTGCACGCGGCGGTGGCCCTTCGACTCAAAAAAGCGCAGAAAGGCTTCGCGAATTTCGTTTCCAGAGCGGATTTCCATACCGTTATCAGTGTATCCAATACAGCTCATGCCTTACACCGCTCAATCGTGGGAGAATGAAGGAGTAGACCGCTATGACAAACGAGATCAACGAAGAGACCCTGCCCACCCCCGAAGCCACACCAGAGCCGGCCGCTGAGGCCGTCGAAGAAATCGCGCCTGAGCCAATCCAGGCTGAGGATTTGAGCGGCAATTCAGGCAATCATCCCGAAGTGGGCGCCACGGGGGCTAAAGCCCCGCATGATTTTGAGGCCGATACGGCACGACTGAAGTCGTGCCCTGACACAGATCAAGGGCTTCCTACTGCTTCCATTGCCGCTCCGATCATCGAGCCAGAACATGTTGCCGCTCCTATTGTTGAGTCAGCCCCCGCGCCCGTTGTTGCCCCAATCGTCGAGCCAGCCGTCGCGCCCATTGCCAAGCCTATCGAAGAGCCTGAAGAGTCCTTCGCCGACCAGCTCCGAGCCTTCGAGCGCAGCCACTCGCATCGGGGCGATCCCGGCCAAAGGCAACTCAAGGGCGTCGTTGTCTCGCTCACCGCCGAGCAGGTCTTCCTCGATATCGGCTACAAAACCGAGGGAGTGCTGCCACGCTCGGCCTTCGACAACAACGCCGACAACGTCAAGCCCGGCGACAGCTTCCCAGTCTCGGTCACCGGCCGCAACGAGGAGCACTACTACGAGCTATCGCGCTTCAAGGTGGCGCAGCCCCGCGACTGGTCGGCTCTGGAGACCGCCTTTGCAGAGAGGCTGGCCGTTGTCGGCACTGTCACTGAGGTAATCAAAGGCGGCGTTTCCGTGGATGTGGGCGTGCGCGCCTTCATGCCCGCCAGCCGCAGCGGAACCAAGGACGCGGCGGAGCTGGAAAAGCTGGTGGGAACGCAGATCACCTGCCGCATCACCAAGCTCGATGTCACCGACGAAAATATCGTCGTCGACCGCCGCGTGGTTCTTGAAGAGCAGGCGCGCGGCCTCACTGAAATCCGGCGCGGCGCGATGAAGGAGGGCGACACGGTTACGGGCACGGTCCGCAGCATCATGCCCTACGGCGCATTCATCGACCTGGGCGGCATCGACGGCCTGCTGCACGTCAGCGATATCTCCCACATCCGCGTAACGAAGACGGAAGACGTGCTCTCCGTCGGCCAGGAACTCCAGCTCAAAATCCTCAAAATCGACCCGGAGACTAAAAAAATATCCCTCGGCCTCAAGCAGCTTCAACCGGAGCCCTGGCAAACCATCAGCCTCGCCGTCAACCAGCGCATCACCGGCACGGTCACGCGGCTCATGGACTTCGGCGCCTTCGTCGAGATTGAACCCGGCATCGAGGGCCTCATCCACATCTCGGAGATGTCTTACGGCAAGAAGCTGCGCCACCCCAGCGACATTCTCAAGCAGGGCGACCGCGTGGATGCAGTCATTCTCGCCATCAAGCCGGAGGAGCGGCGCATCTCGCTTGGCCTCAAGCAGACGCTCCCCGACCCGTGGACGGAAGTGCAGCGCAACTTTCCTGTCGGCTCGCAGATCGAAGGCCCCATCACCAAGCTGATGAACTTCGGCGCATTTGTGCAGTTGGCGGACGGCGTTGAGGGCCTGGTCCACATCAGCGAGATCACCGCCGAGCGCCGCCTCAACCACCCCTCGGACGTGCTGCGCGCTGGGCAGATCGTCAAGGCGCAGGTTTTGGCCATCGACCTGGAAAAGCGCCAAATCAAGCTCAGCATGAAGGTCTTCGTACCCACCGTGATCGATGAGTACATCGCCGAGCACAAGGTCGGCGACATCGTCTCCGGCCGGGTCATCGGGCAGTCGCCTAGCTTGATCCACGTCGAGCTGGGCGATGGCATTCGCGGTACTTGCCGTACGGGCGGAGCGCCTGCGGCGTTTGCCGTTGCCCCGGATACCGCGACAACCAGCGCCGCGGCCGCATCCTCGAAGCCGAAGTCAAAGTCCAAGGCCAAAGCGGAAGCAGTAGCAGTAGCCAAGCCCGATATGTCGAGCCTCTCGTCTATGTTGAAAGCCCGCTGGCAAGGCAACGCCCCCGCCGCCCAAGCGAAGCCCGAGCCGTTGAGCGAAGGCCAGATCCGCAGCTTCAAAATCACCAAGCTGGAGCCCGAAGCCAAGAAGATTGAGATGGAGTTGGCGTAGGGCGTTCACCCCGCTCTCGCAACTCAATTGGCCGCTGCTTACTCGCTCCACCCTTTTGCCCGCTCGACTGCTCTCTGCCACTGCTCGCGGCGCTCGGCACGTTCGGCGGCGTCCATACGCGGCTCAAAGCGCGTGTCGCCCTGCCGTTTGGCGCGCAAGGATTCCGGGTTGGCCCAGAAGCTTGTTGCCAGACCGGCCAAGTACGCAGCGCCCAGCGCGGTTGTCTCCGTCACCTGCGGACGCACTACCGGTACTCCGAGCACATCGGCCTGGAACTGCATTAATAGATTGTTCACCGCAGCGCCGCCATCCACGCGCAGCGCCGCCAGCGGCGTCGTCTCGCTCTGGACCGCCTCCAGCACGTCGGCCACCTGGTAGGCGATGCTTTCCAGCGCCGCGCGGGCAATGTGTCCCGGCGAAGTGCCGCGGCGCAGGCCAATCAGCATGCCGCTGGCGTGCGGGTCCCAGTGCGGCGCACCCAGGCCGACGAATGCCGGCACAAAGACCACTCCGCCGGAGTCGGGCACAGAGTCCGCTAGCGCCTCCACCTCGGTCGAGGAGCCAATGAGCTTGAGGTTGTCGCGCAGCCATTGCACCACCGCGCCGCCGATGAAGATGCTGCCTTCGAGCGCGTACTCCAGGCGATGCTCGGCGCTGGCCGCGATCGTGGTAATCAGCCGGTGCTTCGAGCGCAGGAAGCCCGTGCCATTGCCATCCATTCCGGTTCCGATGTTCTGCAAGAGGAAGCAGCCGGTGCCATAGGTGTTCTTGGCCTCGCCCGCACGCCAGCATAACTGCCCGAAGAGCGCCGCCTGCTGGTCACCGGCGATGCCCGCAATGGTCACGCCGCCCAGGCCGAGGGTCGTGGTCACCTCGCCCACCCGTTCGCTCGACCAAACTACCTCCGGCAGCAGGCTGGCGGGGATGTTGAAGATACGCAACAATTCCGCGTCCCACTCACCCTTGACGATATTGAAGAGCAACGTTCTGGATGCATTCGTCACGTCGGTTACGTGGCGCTGGCCGCTGGTCAGGTGCCAGATCAGCCAACTGTCCACGGTGCCGAAGGCCAGTTCGCCGCGCTCGGCCCGCGCTCGCGCGCCCGGGACATTGTCCAGAATCCAGGCGATTTTGGTTGCGGAAAAATACGGGTCCAGCACCAGGCCGGTCCGGGCGGAGACCGCCTCCTCCACGCCGCTTTCGCGCAGTGCCTCGCACTGCGCGGCGGTGCGGCGGTCCTGCCAGACGATGGCCGGGTGAATCGCCTTGCCAGTCGCGCGCTCCCAGACAACCACCGTCTCGCGCTGGTTGGTGATGCCGATGGCAGCGATGTCTTTGGGCAGCGCGCCGGCCCGGCCCAGCGCCTCCACCGCGCAGGCGAGCTGGCTGGTCAGGATTTCCGTCGGGTCGTGTTCCACCCAGCCGGCCTGCGGGTAGAACTGCTCGAACTCATGCTGCGCCGTCGAGGCAATCGCGCCTGCCTCGTCAAAGAGAATCGCGCGGGAGCTGGTCGTTCCCTGGTCGAGTGCAAGGATGTAAGCCATTGGAAAAGTCCGCCTTCGGACCTCAGTCAAACACGGCTAGCCACTCTACGGCAAGAGTCCAGAGTCGCTAGGCAAAAAATGCTCTGCTGAGATATTGCAGGATGATGAAAATCGCTGCGTTTGATCACTGAAGAGATACGCCCATCGCGTCGGTGGATAGCTATTAAAGCAGATTCCCTGTATTATGAAGATGATGCCCCGTATGTTGGCGGCAAATCCAACGGAGGTACTACACAATGGCAGATACTGTGAAGAAAACTAAGGCACCAGCGAAACCACGCAGAACCGCAACCAGGAAAGAGAAAGCTGCTCAGCCACCCCAGCTGGCCATGCCCTCGCGCGCTGAAATCGAGAGGCTTGCGCAGCAGTACTGGGCGCAGCGCGGCTACACCGATGGATATGCTGAGCAGGATTGGCTGCGAGCCGAGCAGGAACTGCTCCAGATGGCTTCCTGATTCAAAAATCAATCCGGAATTGTCTCACACACTATGCTGTGATAACAGGATCAGTGTGAGTTACACAGAAAGGTTTGCCTCACGTCCAGCGCCGTATGCGGGATGCGAGGCTTGCCGTCCAGAGACAGATTCAACTCGCCGAGGCCAGCTTGGTGCCGGCGGCTCCCATCTTCAGGAGCGCGGCAGCGCGCATCTGGTCGGCGTGCGGCTGATAGCTCGCAGGCAGCCATCCCGCGGCGATTCCTTCATCAATTGCGAAGGTGAGCATCTGGGCGAGATTAGTATCGATGAAGGTCGCGGGTTGATCCACGACATTGTGAAAGAGCCCGATTCCAAGATTTTCTTCTACACCGTACAACCCCTTCAAATCCATGCGTCGCAATAATTTGGACGGTTTTATTCCTGCTTGCGGGCTCTTCCTCCAGCGGGGAAAGCAGTACCAAATTGGAGAGAAATGCGTCGAAATTAAATAGGAGGAATGAACATGCGTCGAATACTCGAAGCAAGCGCTCTGCTATCCACCGTGATCTTTGTAATGGCTACAGTTGGAAGCCAGCCCGCGGCCGGCGCAACAATCACTACCCCCAACCATCCAGCCATGTCGATGACAACGCCGGCCAAGATTCTTTACGCTCCCGAATTCGACCTTAGCGGAGATGGGATCGTTGGAACCCCGCAAGCATCCAATGTTGTTCTCGAACTGAAGATCAGCGAGGCAGGCAAGGCTCAGAACTTACAGGTCGTCCAATCAGACGACCCAGCCTTGAACGGCCCCGTAGTCAATGCGGTGCGTAAATACCAATTCAGTCCGGCCATCCTGGACAATCAGCCTATCCCAGTCAAGATGAACCTAGTTGTCAAAGTTCTAAATTAGTACTGGCGCGAGGCTTGATCCATGGGAAGAGCGGAAGCCAAGCACGGCAAAACCTGAACAATCCGACACTGTTCTGGCGGCTGACTCGCTGCCGGAACAGCAGATGAACAGAACGGCGGTAACCCAAGGCTCTAACTCCGTGCACTCCCCGCAATCAGCATTGACTCAAGAATCTGATCCGAGACTTCCTTGACGGAGCCCGGCGAGTGCGAGAGGAAGAGCGTGTTGGTTTTGTCGCTTTCGCCGATGGACTTGAGCGTGTCGAAGTACTGCGTGACCAGCACCAACTGCATGACGTCGCGCGACGAGGCGCCGTCCACCACCTTCTGGAACTGCTCGATGGAGACTTGCAGGCCTTCAATAATTGCCTTGCGCTGATTGGCGATGCCCTGGCCTTGCAGCGCCTTGCTCTCGGCCTCGGCCTCGGCTTTCTTGACCACCAGAATCTTCTCCGCCTCGCCGCGGGCGTTGGCGGCCACCTGCTCGCGCTGGGCGGCGTTGATGTCGTTCATAGCCGACTTCACCTTCTGGTCGGGAACGATGTCGGTGACCAGCACATTGACGATCTCAAAGCCGAAGGTGGCCATATCGGCATCCAACTCCTGCTTGACGGCCGCGGCGATGCTCGATTGCGATGCGAAGACCTCATCCAGCGTCATGCCGGGCACGTGGCCCAGGATCACCTGCTCGACGTAGCTCTTGATCTGCGCCGTCGGGTCGGAGAGCTTGTAGAAAGCGTCGTAGACCTTCTCAGGGCGCACGCGATTCTGCACCGAGATGGGGATGGTGACGAAGACGTTGTCCTTGGTTTTTGTCTCCATGGTCAGCGAAATCTGGCTGACGCGCAGGCTCACAACGCCGGCTACCGCGTCGAAGAACGGCAACTTCCAGTTCAAGCCTGGAGTGGCAATCCGCTTGAACTCGCCGAAGTGCGTGATTACGGCCACTTCCGCCGTGTTGACGGTGAAGAAGCTGCTGAGGAAAATGATGAGTGCGATGAGAGCCACGGCTCCCACGGGAATCAGAATCATAGGGTCCATTCAAAGCCTCCGCTGCCTCATTTTGAGGCAACGGAGAATTATACAGGAGCGAGATTGAGGCTCGTGGGGCTAGTGGAATAACAAGGAGACGGTTTCGGCCATGCGGACGGAATTATCTCTGCAAAATCTTGCCGACGAAAACGCCGAACGGTCCCAGGTGAATTGCATCCAGCGTCTCGGGATCGGCCGCACCGGGAGTCTTCAGCAGAGTCTTGAGCTTGCCGTTGAAGCCGGGAACGCTCAAACTGACCGTCTGCGACTGGGCGGTGAAGTTGACTGAGACCACCACCGGCGGGCTGCCCGGAGTCTTGCGCATCCAGCTCAGGACTTTTTTGTTCTTCGTATCCAGCATGGTGTTGCGGCCGCGCTCAAAGGCTGGGATCGTCTTCTTGAGTCGGATGACGTTCTCGTACCAAGCCAGCAGCGAGACCGGATCGCGGCTCTCGGCGGCGACGTTGATCGCAGAGGCGCTGGGCGGCACGGGCAGCCAGGGCTTCACCTTGGAGAAGCCGGCATTGGCGCTCGCGTCCCACTGCATCGGCGTGCGCTCACCGTCGCGGCCCTTCTCGCGCGGCCAGCCGGTGATGCCGATGGGATCCTTTACATCCTGCTTGCGCGCGGGCGGCGTGGTCAGCATGCCGATCTCGTCGCCGTAATAGAATTGCGCCGCTCCCCGGCTCAAAAACAGCACCGTGGCCAGCGCGCGTTGAATATCCAGGTCGTGGACGCCGTCGCCGTAGCGGGCTTGCACGCGCGGATTGTCGTGGTTATCAAAGAGCAGCAGCGGCGTGTTATCGCCGATCCCGGTCTCCACGTCATTCAGCCGGGCGCGGAAGGCAGCCACATCTAACTTGTTGATGAAGGCTACTTGCGTGTCCATCGGCAGGTGAAACTCCGGCTTGCCGGGCGGGCCGTACATCCTGGCCAGCTCGGCGACGTTGGGCAGGTACGTCTCGCCGATCAGCACGCGCGTACCGGGAAAGGCCGCCGAACTGAAGGTGTCGATGTGGGCGCGCATCTCTTCGATCACCGCGTGCACGCCGGGCAGGTTGTCGGTCTTCGAATCATTCAGTATCGGGTCGCCATAGGCATTGACCAGCGGCTTGCCGTCTTTATCCTTGAGAATCTCCTCGTCGGCCAGGCTGGGATCTTCATAGAGCGCGGTGATCGCATCGAAGCGAAAGCCGGCCACCCCGCGCTTGAGCCAGAAGCCGATGATCTCCTTGAAGGCGTCATGCACCTTGCGGATGTTCCAATTCAGGTCCGGCTGCTGAATGTAGAACCTGTGATAGTAGTACTGCCGCGTGGCCGTGTCCCACTGCCAGGCCGAGTGGCCGAAGAGCGACTGCCAGTTATTGGGCGGTGCGCCTTTGTCGGTTGCCGTCTCTCCCTTGCCATCACACCAAACATACCAGTCGCGGTAGGGATTCGTGCGCGAGGAGCGCGATTGCAGGAACCAGGGATGCTGGTCCGAGGTGTGGTTCATCACCATATCCATCAGGATGCGGATATGCCGCTTGCCGGCCTCGGCCACCAGGCGGTCGAAGTCGGCCAGTGTGCCGTATCTGGGGTCGATATTCCTGTAATCCGAGATGTCATAGCCGAAGTCCACCTGTGGCGAGGGATAGCAGGGAGTGAGCCAGATGGCGTCGATGCCCAGCTTCTTCAGGTAGTCCAGCCGCTGGGTGATGCCGTTCAGGTCGCCGATGCCATCGCCGTTCGAGTCCTGAAAGCTGCGCGGATAGATCTCGTAGATCACGGCGTTCTTCCACCAGTCTCGCTCGCCGGCGGAGGGGGCGGCGGGATGCCGGACGTGATGGACGGGGGCTGGCTGCGCGCCGGTGGCGAGGGTTACGGCCCCCAGAACCACGGCCAGGGCGACTCGGAGGGTGGCTTTTATCTTGTGCATGGCGATTTCCTGAACGCGCCTCCGCAGCTTGCGGATTGGGCAGCGTCAATTCTAGGCAACGCCCGATTATATCGGAACTCAGGCCGGTCCGAAGGCAGATTCCGGCCAGGGGCCTGCCAGCGGGAGCCGGAAGACGTACGAAACAGCTCGCCGAGACAAGATTATTCCGTTCGGATTTGGACTGAATTAATTCAAAATCGCTTGCGCGCACCCAATCCCTGAAAAAAGGAAGCTCGTACACTCTGCTGTGCTACAATGGTCCTGGTCAAATCTTTACCTGGACGATCTGGCATGGGTAATATACCGATGATGCGCAAGGCTATACTCTCCTTTTCTCTTCTTGGCTCATTGTGTACTATGGGCTGTGGCGGGACTGTTGGAGCATCCAGCTCTACCCAGGCGTTAGTCTCCATCACATCAATCGGCGTCTCCTGCACTCCCGCGAGCATATATATCAGCCAGACCAGTCAGTGTTCGGCAACCGTTTCCGGGAGCGGGAGTTACGACTCCTCGGTTACCTGGTCGGCAACGGATGGAACAATAACTTCCGCAGGTATGTTTACGCCTTCCGCGACGGGATCTGCAACCATCACCGCGACATCCACAGCAGTCTCCACCATCTCCGGCGCTGCAACAGTGACAGTGGGATCAGCGACCCTATCGACTGCGGTTACCGCATGCGTCAATTCGACGACCGGCGCGGTTCGCATTGTTAGTTCAACTTTAAACTGTACCGCAAGTGAAACCGGCATGACTTGGTCGGTTGTGGGTCCGGTAGGCCCCATCGGCCCGGCGGGCGTACAAGGGCCGGCAGGTCCGCAGGGTGCAATCGGCTTGACCGGCGCAACAGGCCCAATCGGCGCCACAGGTCCGCAAGGCCCGGCCGGGCCGCAGGGACCGCCGGTCAGTTTTCGAGGCTCGTGGAACTCGACTGCATCCTATGCGGTCGGCGATTCGGTCTCCGAGAATGGAAGCAGTTACATTGCCCTGGCGGCCAATAGCGCCGTCGATCCTGCGGCAGATGTAGCCGGATTGGGAACCAACTGGGCTGTCTTAGCCGCCCAGGGAGCCACCGGCGCGCAAGGTCTGGTGGGTCCACAAGGCGCCCTCGGCTTGACCGGGGCCACAGGCGCTACAGGACAGCAGGGACCGGCCGGAGGCGCTACAAATATCGCCGCTGCCACAACCGGCCAACCGGCCGTCTACACCGGCAGCGGAACTATCGGCGGCGTTGCCTCGCTCGGCTTGAACGTCGGCGGCACGGGCGCGACCAGCGCAACGGGGGCGCTGGCCAATCTATTTGGCGCTGCCGGTGGGGCAGGCCCGTGCCCCGGAGTCGTGAACGACAGCCGTACGGACAACACTGCCGCCCTGAATGCTTGCATAGCGACCGGCCAGGCCTACACACTACCGACGAATTGCCAGGGTTCGCTTGGCCAAATTCTGGTTGCAGGGCAACTGAATAGCGGAACACTCGGCAACAACGTGGCAGGCACAACACTTATTGGGGGTGGGATAGGCAGCGAGTCGGGTTGTTCCACCACACTCCGGTTCACCGGGACCACAGCCGCCACCAGCGGATTTGCATTTAGCTGCGCGAACAATTCCATTGCTAACTGGTGCTATCCTGCGGCGAACCTGCAAAACATGAACATCGTCGCGGCGAATGGTTCATCGGGCGCGGGTATAGCAATGGAGGGTACAAGTACTTCCCACAATGGCGATCTGCTGGAAATGAACAATGTCTATATCTGGGGATTCGCGCAGTGTCTGACGGCGCAGGGGTATGGGAACGGATACCTGGGAAATATCATATGCAATGGAGGAAGCAACAGCGCGGGACAGTTTCTCATAGACATCGCTCCAGGTTCGTCCAATTCCTGGAGCATTGAGAAGCTGTCGGGCAATTGCATCCTAAGCGGGACGACGTATGCAGCGGGCATGCTGCGCCTTCAGTCCGGAATAGGAAACAAGGTGTATTTGGGCGACGTGGATACCTGTGCCAACATCGTCACTCTTGGTAACTATACAGGGGGTACATGGCAAGCCAGCATGTCGGAGATATGGCTGGGCGACGACGAGAATCCTACCGGCCCATTGGTTGTGGTAGGAGTGAACAGTCAGGCGGCGGTACATTGGCTGGGTTTGATAGGCACAAATAATAATACGGCCAGCAGTCCATTCGTGATGAAGGGTTATGGGTCACTTACGCTTTACAATCCGCCGGGAAATTTTG
>JBKQLG010000209.1:0-23316 GCA_052147235.1 Occallatibacter sp. | reverse complement strand
TCCGGGGCGCGTGGGGCGCGTCGAAATGGGTCAGCAAGACGTGATGGTGGCGCACACCCGCGTGGTGTTCGACGCTCCGGCGTCACTGCCGCTTCGGACCCAATTGCTTCTATTGCCGGATGCGAAGCCCGTGCGAACGGAGGCGGGCGGGCGGGTGACGCTCACTTTCGAAGTGGGGCCGATTGACGTCATCGATTCGCGTGAGCCGTATCTTCCGCCGGACGCGGTGCATTTTCCCATCATCGCCTTCGCTACGGGCGCGTCGTGGCAGAGCGTAGCGGCTGACTACGGAAAGATTGTCGATAACTTTTCCGGCTCCGCGGCGGTGAAGGCGGTGGTAGATCCGCTGGTCGCCGGGAAGAAGACGGTTGCTGAGAAAGAAGCGGCGATCGTGGACTATCTTGACCGCGAAGTGCGGTACACAGGCATCGAGTTTGGCGAAGCGGCGATTGTGCCGCACGACCCGGCCGAAACCCTCGGCCACAAATACGGCGACTGCAAGGACAAGGCGACGCTGCTGGTGACCATGCTGCGCGCGGCCGGCATTCCTGCCTACGTGGCGCTGCTCAACGCCGGCTCCCGGATGGATGTGCCCGCCGATCTTCCCGGGATGGGTTCGTTTGACCACGCGATTGTCTACGTGCCGGGGAATCCCAGGCACAAGGAACCTGCGTTATGGATCGACGCCACCGACCGCTATGCGCGCCTGGGGCAATTGCCTCCCGACGATCAGGGCCGCCTGGCGTTGATTGCGCGCGCCGAGACCACCGTGCTCGAGAAGATTCCAGAGGCTACCTCGAAGGAGAATGTGCTGCAGGAGTCCCGCGAACTCGATTTGGCGGAAAACGGCCCGGCCAACGCCTCGGAGATTACCCGGCCCATGGGCATCTTCGAGTCGCACTACCGCTCCTACTACGCGGACAAGCCCGACAAGGAAACCCGCGAGGGCCTCACCAACTATGTAAAGTCGCAATATATCGCCGAGAAGCTTGTCAGCGCCGAGAGGACCGACCCCGCCGATCTCTCCCGGCAGTTTGAACTGACGCTCAAGTGCGAGAAGGCCAAGCGTGGCTACACCGGACTGGACGGCGCCCAGGCTGCCATCCGCCTCGACGAGCTCTTCCAGCGCCTTCCCAATGAACTGAAGAAGAGAGACGATGCGGATGAGAAGAAGAAGCAGGACGTCAAGGACAAGCCCAAAAAGCCGCGCACGGTCGACTGGTGGCTGAACGAGTCGTCCACGGTCGAGTGGAATTACCGGATTGTGCCGCCAGACGGAATTGTCCCCAAGGAACTCCCTGCCGACACCACGATTCAGGTGGGCCCGGCGCTGTTGACCGAGAATTTTTCCACAGAGAAGGACGGCGTCGTGGCCGCCCATCTTACCTTCGATACGGTAAAGCGCCGCTACACGGTGGCCGAGGCTACCGAGTTGCGCAACAAGGTTGCCGAACTGATCGATGGACCGGCGATTCTGGTCAACTTCGAGTCCAGGGGCGCCGCGCTTCTGCATGAGGGCAAGGTGGGCGAAGCGCTGGCCGCCTATCGTGGCCTGATCGCAACTCACCCCAAAGAGGCGGTCCATCACCTGCAGTTGGCCAACGTGCTTCTGGAGGCGGGCATGGGCGAAGCGGCGCGCGCCGAGGCTCGCGAGGCCGTCAAGCTTGATCCCAACTCCGCGCTCGCCGAGCGGATTCTGGCCTACGTGCTGAAACACGATCTGGTGGGCCGCAATTTGCGCCCCGGCAGCGACCTCAATGGAGCCACTGAAGCCTTTCGCGCGGCTCTCAAGCTGGAGCCGGACGACTACGAAACACAAGCCAACCTAGCCATTCTGCTGGAGTACGACCCGGCTGGGCGGCGCTACGGCGGCCAGGCGAAGATGAAGGAAGCCATTGCCGAGTACCAGAAGATTGGTCAGGACAAGCTGGAAGAGCTGGGCATCAAAAACAACCTTGCCTTCGCTCTCTTTTACGGTGGCGATCCCGAGGGAGCCATCAAGGTCGCGGAGAACCTCAATCCCCAGCCATCCGCTCTGATTGCGGCCAGCGAGGCCCTGCTGCACGGCAGCAAAGCTGGCCTGGCAGAAGCAAACAAGCGTGCCAGCGACGACTCGGCCTTCAAAGAATCCGCGCGCACCGCCGGCGACTTGCTGATGAGAATTCGCCAGTATCCGCTGGCCGCCGATTTTCTGGAGGCGGGTGCCGCGGGCGACAATGCCGCCCAAACGATGGGATTGGCCAGAGTGTTGCGCACCGCCCAGCACCATGAGGATCTGCACTTCGCCAACACTCCCTCCGACCAGGTGAAACGCGCCTTTCTGCTCTCCATGGACCCGGAGCTGACGGAGGCCAAACTGGAGGCTGTCTTCAGCCGTAATGCTCTGGCGGTGCTGAAGAACGAGGATGAGAAGGAGAAGAAATCTACCCTCGAGGCCGGCAAGAGAATGAATAGCTGGCTGGCACGCGATGACAGCTCCATGGATGTGGAAGTCGACTACAGGCTGCACGAGTTCGATCCCAAAGGCGAAGGCAACGATGACATCGGATACCGCGAAAAGGTGCAATATACCAACGGTGCGAACGAAACCTTCTTTGTCGTGAGGGAGGACGGACAGTACAAGATACTGGACACAGATGACAAGCCGAACTCAATTGCGCTGGAGATGCTTGACCGGATCAAGGCCGGCGATTTGAAGGGCGCGAAAGCGCTGCTGGACTGGCTGCGCGAGGATCTGCACCTGAACGGCGGCGACGATCCGCTGGGAGGAGCCACTTTCCCCCGCTTCTGGACCAAGGGGCAGGCCACCGATGCGCGCAAGATGAAGTTGGCCGCCGCGGCCATCCTCGTAGGAACCAAGCCTACTGTCGCCGAGGGAGTCGCGATCCTCGAAGAGGCTCTCAAAGATGCCTCAGCCACCGACCGCGAAAAAACCAACATCCAGCTGGCGCTGGCCGACGGATACGCTCTCCAGGAAAACTTCGCCGGGCTGCTGGAGGCCGCCTCGGCGCTGCTCAAGCAGGTTCCTGAGTCCCGCCAGGCCTTCGTCTACAATGTGCAGGCGCTGATGGGGCTAGACCGGTACGATCAGGCTATCGCCCTGGCCGATGAGCGGCTCAAGCTGCTGGACGGCGACCCCGACGCGCTGGAGATGAAGATGGAGACCGAGGCCGGCCGAGGCAACTTTGCCGCCGCCCGCGGTTGGGCGCAAAAGCTCGTTGACCAGGGCAAGGAGAGTGCCGGCCTGCTGAACAACTCCGCCTGGTACGCGCTCTTTACCGGCAAGGTTACCGATGCCGACATCGCCATGGCCATCAAGTCCACGCAGTTGGCCAAGGACGATCCCTCCATCCTTCACACCCTGGCCTGCCTCTACGCCGAAGCCGGTAAGACCAAGGAAGCACACGACCTGTTGCTGCGCGGCATGGACGATATGAACCTGGATGAACCCAACGATGCTTACTGGTATGCCTTCGGCCGCATCGCCGAGCAGTATGGCGAGCGCGAGATCGCCATTGCCGATTACCGCAAGCTGGAAAAGCCAAAGCAGCTTCTCGCGATTTCCACCTCTACCTGGCGCCTCGCGCAAATGCGCCTCAAGGCGATGAATGTGGAGGAAGCAGCGCCCGCCAAATAAGCTCGGCGAATTCGCGGAGAGTGATGCGCTATGCGCTTCCCGCTCTCACGGCTGGCGCAACCAGCGCTCTGGCGGCCAGCGCGGCCTCGGCTTCCAGAGCTTTGCGAACCGACGCGGTCAGCCGCGGCATCGCCATCTCTCTCTTCACACTGGAGAGGATCTTCCTGTCACTATCGAGTTGGCTCTTCTCATTCATGGCAGCCCCCTGGTCCTGGGAAAAGTTAGTTTACGACCGAATCCAGCTCCGGATCCGGTCCCAGCCTCAGCGCAACCAGAACCTCCAGCAGCGTGGCCGAGTTGCGCACGCTCCCCGAGAGAATCGAAAGCGCTTCCGCGATGGGAGCGTGCAGCACCGCCAGCGCATCGAGACTGTCGCTTACTTTGTGGAGTTTGTTGGCTTCTTGCAGAATTTCTTTGGCGGGCATGGACTGCGCGGCCTTCTGAGAACCATCAAGGAAGCTGGACCGGCCTTTGTCGCTGCCGTCTCTCACCTTCGCTACGAGCATACTAGCAGTCTTCGCGCTCCGTGTCTGGTCATATTAGACCGTCGCAACCCAGGCGGTAGACTCCCGTCTCCCAGCAGCCCTACTCACCGCGACAAGTTACGGCTGAACATGAACTAGCTAAATAGCTCCGTGCCCCATCCTTTCGCCGTTTTCTGGCGAAAGGGTGGGAAACCTCGAACCTCAGCCAGCGTTGTTCACCGGGATCAACCCGACTTGCGTTTGCACGTTGCGCCAGCAATGAACCCGCTAACTCGCTAACTTGCGATCATCGCGAAGCGATGGCTAACTTGCTGATTTTGTTTACAAACCGCCTTATCCAAATATGAAGTTCATCGGAAGCTGGCTTTCTCGGCCAGCGACGCGCCGCCGCGAGCAGCCAAAGTGCATCAAGGTAAAATCATTCCATGAAGCTACCCCGCCACGCGGAAATCTGGCTTGTGCCGTACCTGCGGGACCGCCTCCGCAAGAACCTGCGGCCCACTCGGC
This sequence comes from Occallatibacter sp., assembly GCA_052147235.1. Classification (GTDB taxonomy): domain Bacteria; phylum Acidobacteriota; class Terriglobia; order Terriglobales; family Acidobacteriaceae; genus Telmatobacter. The sequence goes on along the minus strand of JBKQLG010000209.1, from coordinate 18,687 downwards.
CGAAGCGCGCCTGGGTTGCCATCGCCGACCACTATGAGCCGCTAGGCATGGGCGCATCCATTGAAACAGCGCTCGGCCGCGTGGCCCGCTGGCGCGATAAGTGGCCGCGCATTGCCGAAGACGCTCCCCGTGACGCCGACGGCCAGCGCCCCCAGTACAGCTTCTTCTACCCCCAGGAAGAGTACCGCCGCGAAATGCTCGACGGCATCGCCGAGATCGTGCGACTGGGCGTCGCCGACGTCGAGGTGCATCTCCATCACCACGACGAGCAGCGCGACGCCTTCATCCAGAAAGTGACTGAATACTGCCGCCGCCTCGCCGGCGACCACGGCCTGCTACGCCAACAGGACGGCCGCACCGTCTTCGGCTTCATCCATGGCAACTGGGCACTCGATAACTCCCGTCCGGACGGCAAATGGTGTGGCCTCAACGGTGAGATCGCTCTGCTGCGCGATCTCGGTTGCTACGCCGACTTCACCATGCCCTCAATTCCGTCGCCGACCCAGGGGCGCGTTGTCAATCAAATCTACTGGTGTACGAACAACCCCGGCAATCGTCCCCGCTCCTTTGATCACGGCATTGAAGCCACCATCGGCGGCGGCAGGCGCGGCGACCTGTTGATGATCACCGGCCCGCTCGGCCTGCGCTTCGGCGGACGCCTGATGCCGCGCCTGGAGACCGGTGAGCTCGCCGGCTACGACCTGCCCACGGCATCGCGCGTGAGTCACTGGTTCGATCTGGCTCCATCCATCGGAGAAGACCTCTTTCTGAAGCTCTACTCCCACGGCGCGCAGGAGAGAAATTTCGAGCCGCTGCTCAACGGCGGGTATGCCAACCTCTTCCACTGGCTCGCGGAAGAAGCAGAGCGAAGAGGCATCGAGATTCACTGGGCTACAGCCTGGCAAATGTACCGGGCCGCCAATACGCTGACACATGGCCGCAATTCTGTTTCTGTTCCGGCGGTTTTCCAGTAGCGGCAGTTCTGATACTTTTCAGAGCGGATGCATTACGTATTGTTCAGTTCGGTAGGCCGTACAGCCCTTCTAGGCACACACAGTAATTGGTTGCAACAGTATCATTGCTTCGGTACAATTGACCTGATATGACTCGATCAGTTATAGGCAGCATTCTCCATGGGGCATACGGCGACCTGTACGAACAGGCCATTTGCCTGAAGCACTACACTGCAACCCATCCTGAAGTTGAACTGAAGTTATTTACGGCGACTAAGATTCGTCTGGAGTCCTTCCGCGCTCTGGATTTATCCTTTGCTACAGTCTTTGATTTGTGGACTGAGATAGAGAAGCATCCGGATATTTCGCGGTTCTTCCAATTTCAAATATTCGATGGCGAGTTGAATCGCGACCTCTTGAACAAGCTTCCGGACAGCATACTCGCTAAGTTTGATCGCACAAAAAACGAGCTTCCGTGGAATTATTTGCGTGAAAACAGATTGGCTCCGCCGCCGAACAGATATAAGTTGACACTCAGTGAATTTGGGTTACGCGAACTTGATAAGGTTGTTCTTGCCAGCGGCATCCCGGAAGGGGTTTGGAGCAAGCCAACCATAACCTTCTTGTGGCGCTATCGATCCAGGCAACGGGCCGAGCACGGGATCAGCAGCATAGGGCAGAAGGCGCAGGATGCACTCGTACAGTCCTATTCCACCATGTTTCAGCACATCGCCTCCGAGTATGACTGCCACTTCATCATCTGCGGCATGAAGATTGTCACAACAGAATCTAACCGCGCAATCACCGACAACAAGTTTCCGGAATTTGGCCTCGACCTGCCTCCCGGACGAACGACCTATCTGAAGGGGATGAGTTGGCCTCTTGAACTCGAAATTGCCAGCCGCTCAACAGCCTGCTGCGGCCATGCTTCCGGCTTCACTGAAGGGCTATGGTTGAAACGCGGCGGAGACGTTGTGTTAATGGATGCGCCGCCCCACTATATCGCCAGGGTCGCCTATCACCGGATGCCTTACTTTGGCTTGAATCGGCCATTGCAACTTGCAGAAGCTTTCCTCAACCGGTCCACTAACGCATATCGCAGGCGGATTGAGTCTATCCTTGAAAAAAGTGCAAATGAGAATTTGACAATGAAGAAGAGTTGAAAAATAATTAGCCGGGAATCCGCTTCAAAGCCGGCTTGTTCGAGGGAAAGCACATGCAAAAGTATGTAAAACATTTTATAATTCCGCTCGCGCGACAGCGAGTGTGGACGAGTTTTTGCGAGATTGGTGCCAGCACTGGCAAAAGCACGGATGAGATTCTGAAGCTGCCCATCGCTTCATATTCGATCATTGATCCATGTTTTGATGCAGATCTCGATCTTAAGTACGCATCTGACAAACGGGTGACTGTCCATAAATGTAATAGCCTCGATGCGCTCAAAAATCATTCCGGCGCTTATGACTGCTTCCTAATCGATGGTGACCACAACTGGTATACCGTGTTCAATGAACTGCGCCTGATCCAACAAGGCGGACTGCTGCGTCCTGGAGGCATGATCTTCTTCCATGACGTCGAATGGCCCAATGGACGACGAGACATGTATTACCAGCCAGAAACAATTCCGCCCGAATTCCGGCACGAATACGAACGCAAGGGAATCCTCCGGGGAAGAAGCCAACTGACGGATCACGGAGGAACCAACCCGGGATTATGCAACGCTGTTCGAGAAGGCGGGCCAAGGAATGGCGTATTGACTGCAATCGAGGATTTTTATGCTGAAAACCGCTCGGATTACCTTTTCTGCCGAGTCAGGCTAGGGTCTGGGCTAGGCATCCTGCAAAATCGGCGCAAGCAACCATCTGAAAGATTTTCTTTCCTTCTAATTCGAATGAAGGCAGGAATATACAGCATATACGGTCTAGTACATAGACTGAAGAGGCGACTCTAACTAAGCAAGAGGTTATGGTGTGAAAGAAGCCTTGCCTCCAAGCCTCGTTAGGTCGAGGATATCCAGGCCGCCGGCTTTCATTTGTGCCAGCGCCGCCGCCGTTGGCTTCTGCGCGATGACCAGCGTATCGGACGACGAGATCAGGTCATCGAGGCTGCGCATCAGCAGCCGGCCGATATGCGGCAGCGCAGAGACCACAAAGCTGAGATTGCTTCCGTAGATCTCGTCGAGCTGAATGTGGGGGTCGAAGATTCTGACCGCCCTTCCCTTGCCGATCAGATGCTCAATGATCGTAATCACCGGACTCTCGCGCAGATCGTCGGTATCTTCCTTGAAGGCCAGGCCGTAAATGCCGATCTGATTTCCGGGTAGTTCGAGCACCTGATGAATGCTTCTTTTGAGGTGTTCGTCATTGGAAGAAAGAATGGATTCGAGCAGCGGCAGCTTAAGGTCTAGCCGGGAGGCGCGGAAGGTAAGCGCGCGCAGATCCTTGGGCAGGCAGGATCCGCCAAAGGCAAAACCGGGCTTGAGGTAAGCCGGAGAGATATTCAGCTTTGTATCCCGGCACATGGTGGCCATGACCTGTTCGGGGTTGACGCCGAGGCTGGCGGCCAGCGAGCCGATCTCGTTGGCAAATCCGATCTTCACCGCGTGAAATGCATTGCAGGTGTACTTGATCATTTCGGCCGTGCGCAGGGAGACGATGGAAACCTCGCCCGGCAAGCCGGCGTATAAATCGGCCACAAAGCGCGCGGCATCGTCTGTGCTGCCGCCAACCACCAGCAGTGAGGGTTCCATGAAGTCCTGCACCGCCGTGCCTTCGCGAAGGAACTCGGGGTTGGAAACGATCTCAACATCTTCTCTGCGGGCGAAAACGGTCTCCAGCAGGCTCTCGCAGGTTCCGGGGAAGACGGTGCTGCGCACGGTGACGAACAAGCGCTTTTTTCTGGGCCGCAGCAGGCCAAAGATTTCGTCGCAGACGCGGCGCAGATGGCTGAGGTCGATGTTTCCATTCGCCTGCGAGGGCGTGCCCACGCAGAGCATGACAACATCCGCGGCGGCAAGGGTATCCTCATCGAGCGCGCCGGCCTTCAGCCTTCCCGCGGCGACATTCTTTTGGATCAGCCGGTCAAGCCCGGCCTCGAAGAACGGCGATTGCGCCTTGCGAACGGCCTCCATTTTATTGAGGTCGCGGTCAACGCCGAGAACATCGTGTCCGATTTCCGCAAAGCAGGCAGCGCTGACGCATCCCACATAACCTAAACCGACCACAATGATGCTGCGCTTGCTCTCCATATCGATTCCTGACGATCCTCGGGGGTAGTTTATCATGGGATATCGAGAGGTAGATGGAAGATCCGCCTCGTCCACCCTTCATGCGAGGAGGCGTCCAGCGGTAATGAAGATTCTTTGGGTCTGCCCGTTTTTTCTGCACCCGACTGATCGTGGCGCCCAGATTCGCACGCTGGGAATGTTGAAGGAGCTGAACAAGCGCCATGAGATTCATTATGCGGCGCTCAATGATCCTCGAAATCTTGAGGGGCCCCGGCGAAGCCAGGAGTATTCCAGCCGCCATTTTTTCGCGGAACATTCCGCTCCCGGCAGAAGATCGATTGGGATTCTCCCGCAATTGACGGCTAGTTTTGTGCATCCTCAGCCAATGGCGGTCTTTCGTTACTCCTCAAAAAAGCTCCGGCAAATGATTGATGCCCGGATTGCCGTCGAGCATTACGATGCTATTGTCTGCGACTTTTTATTCTCGGCTGATAATTTGACCGATCTGGGGCAGTGCGTGCTTTTTCAGCATGATGTGCTAACTACGATCTGGCAGCGCCATGTTGAACAGAACTGCGGCTCCTGGAAGAATCTCTTCTTCAAAACGCAGCTTGCAAAGATGAAGGCATACGAAGGGAAGATATGCCGCGCCGTCAGGCACGTGGTTGCGGTTTCAGAGATCGACGCTTCCAAACTCAAACGCATGTATGGAATCGAATCGGTCTCCAGCATCTCGACGGGCGTCGATGTGGATTACTTTGCGCCCCGCAGTGGAGATTTCCCCGTTTCGGATATGGTCTTTTGCGGATCGATGGATTCTCTTCCCAACGTCGATGCGGTTGAGTATTTTCTTGCGGAGGTCTTTCCGCTGATTCGTGATCGGCTGCCCGGCGCCACCTTCATGATTGCGGGACGCTCGCCCGACGCGCGGGTTCTGAAGGCGGCGCAGGGGTTGACGGGGGTTTCTGTCAGCGGCACGGTGGAAGATGTGCGGCCCTATCTCTGGGGATCGAAGATTTCCATTGTGCCCATTCGCATCGGCTCAGGAACCCGACTGAAGATCTATGAGTGCATGGCGGCGGGAGTGCCGGTCGTCTCCACGACAGTGGGTGCGGAGGGGCTAAGCTACGAGGATGGCGCGGACATTGTGATTGAGGACGATCCAGCCGGCTTTGCCGATGCTTGCGCGCGCCTGCTCACTGAGGATGCGGCCCGGCGCGCCATTGCGAATCGCGCGCTTGCCAGGATGCAAGCCATGAATTCATGGGAGGCCGCCAGCCGCGAGTTTGAAGCCATCCTTGAAAGCAACCGGCTGCGGCCTGCCTGAGCGGTGCCGAAGGGCCATCCTTTCGGTAGTATCATTTCTGTATGCCGCTCTGCCCATCTTGCTCTGCTGCCAGGATCGAATCGAGCTTCTGCCGCTATGACAAAATTTAGAGTTGGAATCATCGGCGCTGGCTATGTTAGCGCGCACCATCTTCGCGCCCTGAAGTCGCTTCCGTCGGTCGAGGTGGTCGGGGTTGCCGACCTCGATCTGGCCAGGGCGCAGGCTGTCGCCAAGGCATTCGCTCTGCCCCATGCGTACGCAAGCGTCGATGAGTTGCTGGCCTCCGGCGTGGATGTGGTCCACGTGCTGACGCCGCCCGCCTTTCATGCGGCGCTCAGCATTCAGGCCCTGCGGGTAGGCGTGCATGTGCTGGTAGAAAAACCCATGGCGGAGACGCCCGAGCGGTGTGAAGAGATGATCGCGGCAGCCCGTTCCAGCGGACGCACTCTGGGCTTGGTTCACTCCGCTCGCCTGGACCCAATCGTGCTGCGCGGCGTGGAGATCGCCCGCGGCGGCGGCATCGGCACGGTACTCTCCCTCGACTTTCATCGCAGCTCCGATTATCCCGCCTGGCCGGGTGGCGGCAAGCTGCCGCCGCAATATAACAAAGGCTCTTACCCCTTTCAGGATCTCGGTGTGCATGGCCTTGCAATTGCCGAGGCCTTTCTCGGCCCGGTCAAAGAAGCGGAGATTGATTTCCGCTCCACCGGGCTCGACTCCAATCTTCACTTCGACGAGTGGACGGCCAAGGTCAACTGCGAGCGCGGCGAGGCTCGCCTCTATCTTTCCTGGAACGTGCGCCCCATCCGCTCGCAGGTGATTGTCCACGGCACGCGCGGCGTTATGCAGATCGACTGTTTCCTGCAGACCTGCTATGTGACGAAGCTGTTGCCGGGGCCGAAGTTCGCTTCTCCGGTGATCTGCGCCATGCGCAACAGTGCAGCCAGCCTTTACCAGGTGCCGCTCAACGTCTTGCGATTCATCACCAAGCGGTTGCCAGGAGCGCCGGGGATCCACCAGAATATTCGCGAGTTTTATGCCGCTCTGGAGAAAGACACGCCGACGCCGGTGACCCCTGAAGAGGGCCTGCGGCTGGTCAGCGCGATGACGCCGGCGTGCAATAAAGCCGACCGCCAGCGCGACTCTCTCCGCAAAGCGCAATTGACGCCGCCCCCACCCGCGGATGTGCTCGTGACCGGCGCGGGCGGCTTTCTCGGCAGCGCGTTGCTGCGCCGGTTGGTTCAAGAGGGCCTAAAGGTGCGCGCCGGCGTCCGCCGCCTGCCCAAAGAGCCGCTTGCCGGTGTCGATTATCTAGCCGGCGATCTGGGCGATCCAGAGTATGTCGATATTCTGGTCGCTGGAGTGGCCAAGGTCTTCCATGTGGGAGCGGCGATGAAGGGCAGCGCTGCTGACTTCCAGCGCGGCACGGTCATCGGAACCCGAAATATCGTTGACGCTTGCCTCAAGCACCGCGTCGAGCGCGTGGTCTATGTCAGCTCGCTCAGCGTTCTGGAGCACGCCGTCCGCCACGCCGCCACCGTCACTGAGGAGTGGCCGCTCGAACCGCACGCTGAACTGCGCGGCGCTTATACGCAAACCAAGCTCGAAGCCGAGCAAATGGTAAGGTCCGCGGCCCGGGAGCGGGGCTTGCAGGTCTGCGTGATTCGTCCCGGCGTGATCTTCGGCCCCGGAGTCGAACCGAGCAGTCCGGCGGGCAGCTTTGGAATGTTTGGCCGCTGGATTGTGGTTGGTTTCGGTTCGTTGCCGCTGCCGCTCGTCTATGTGGATGATGTGGTGGATGCGCTCCTGCTTGCTTCTTCGCGCCCCGGTGTCGAAGGCGCGCTGGTCAATCTGGTTGATCCGGCCCGGGTTACGCAGCGTGAGTTCATCCACATCGCGCAGGCGTCTCGGCCGAAGATCAAGGCCACTTACGTTCCCAAATTCGTGTTGATGATGGCGTCTGTCGGTATCGAGGCGCTGGGACGGCTGCTTAAGCGAGCTGTGCCCCTGTCGAGGTATCGTATCCGCTCCATTCGCCCGCTATCGAACTTCGATCAGAGTGCCGTGCAGGAGAAGTTGGGATGGACGCCTCGTGTGGGTGTCGCCGAAGGCCTGCGGCGAACCTTCGCACAATCGTCGGAGATGCCATCCTCATCCTTGCCGAAGTAATCGAATTTGCTGGAGAGTTATGCTCAGAATTGCGGTCGTCACGTGCTATTTCCCAAGCTCGGCGGAGCCTTGGCAGGGGCGCTCGCTCTATGAGACGCTGCGCGTGCTTGCCCGCAAAGCCGATCTGCGCGTCTTCTATCCGAACGCAAGTTATCCCTCCTGGCTCAAGCCGCGCAGCCGGGTCTACAGTAACCTCGACGCCTCCTATTGCCCGCCTGATGTGCAGGCGAGGTACTTTAACTTTCCCGCGCTGCCCGTGTTCTCCCGGCCGTTCAATGGATGGATCTCTGCTCGCGCCTTGCTACCGGCCGTACGCGCCTTTGCCCCCGATCTGATCTTCGGCTGCTACCTTTACCCGGACTGTTACGCCGCGCTCAGGATCGGCAAAGCCCTCGCAGTTCCGGTCGTTGCCATGAGCATCGGCTCCGACATCAACCGAATCGGCGATCCTCTATCCGCCATGCACACGCGCGCAGTCCTGCGCGAAGCCGATGCTGTGGTCACCGTCAGCGGCGATCTGCGCCGGAAGGTTCTGGCCATGGGCGCCGCGCCGCAGACCACCCGCGCCCTCGTCAATGGCTGCAATCTCTCGGTCTTCCATCCCAGCGACCGTCTTGCGGCGCGGCAAAAACTTGGTATCGACCCGGCCGCCGAGGCAGTCGTCTATATCGGGCGCATGGACGTAAGGAAAGGCCTTCGTGAATTGGTCGAAGCGGCGGCTTCATTGCATACGCAGCGCCCCAGTCTGCGCGTCTACATGATCGGCGAGGGGCCGGACAGGTCTCTGATCGAGAGCGCCATTAGTGCAAACAATGCCGCCTATATTCATACACTGCCTGCTTGCGCCTTCGACGAAGTGGCCATCTGGATGGCGGCGGCGGATCTTCTTACCCTGCCGAGTTACATGGAAGGCTGCCCGAATGTGATCCTGGAGGCGCTCGCCTGCGGTCGGCCGGTCGTCGCCACGAATGTCGGCGGCATACCCGAGATACTCAACGGCGAATCCGGCGAGCTAGTGCCGCCGCGCGACTCCGCCGCACTGGCTCATGCCCTTGCATCGGTCCTCGACAGAAGCTGGGACGCTCACGCCATCTCCACGCGTGGCAGCCGAAGCTGGGATGTGGTCGCGGCAGAGCTGTTCGATGTATTCGAATCGCTTATGCCGGCTCGTGGGAAAGGAAGCGCATGAAAGCTCTACGCACCATTGGACGGATTCTCTACCGCCTGCTCGCGGCCATTGGACTTATCACTGTGCTGGTGATGGCGACGCCCATCGTCAGCTGGTGGGCCCAGGCCTACGCCGGCCCCATCCAGCAGCCCAAAGGAGACGTTCTCATCCTGCTCAGCGCCGCGGGCGACGAGTATGGCGGCATCTCGTACTCGTCGTACTGGCGCGCGCGCCAGGCGCTTCTCGCCTGGCAAACCGGAGGCTTCAAGAAGATCGTTATCAGCGGCGGCGGCGGTCCCGGCATCCTCAACTTTCTGCTTGGCGTAGGCATTCCCCGCGACGCCATGGTTGCCGAGTGGCGCTCCACCAGCACCCGCGAAAACGCCATCGAAACCGCGCGCCTGATACAGAACTTGCCCGGCAAAAAGGTTCTGCTCACCAGTGATTTTCATATATACAGGGCGCTGCGCGTCTTCCGCAAGCTGGACATCGATGTCGTCCCCATGGCCGTCCCCGATGTGCTGCACTCCACCGAGAATTGGAAAGGGCGTTTCTCCGCCTTCGAAACCATGCTGATCGAAACTACCAAGATCGTCTACTATCGCCTGCGCGGCTGGATATAGAAACTCCGCATCACTTCGGCGCCTTCCTGCTACCCAGCGCCTTGCTCTCCTTGGGCAGCGCCTCGGTAAGCCCGCGGCCTTGCGTCTCCTGTAGCTTGTAAAGCAGCGATCGGTAGCTGATGTCCAACCACTTGGCCGTCTTGCGACGGCTCCAGTTATTCGCCTCCAGAACCTTCAGAATGATCTGCCGCTCCAGCTCCCGCGTGGCGGCTCTGGTGATCTCTTTCAGCGAAACGGGCTTGGCTAGATCGAAATCGGTGTTCAGCCGGGCCGGGCTGGACGGGAAAGCCGGCGCCAGCTCCGCCGTCAATGCGTCTTCGCTGCCGATCAGGATGTAGCTGCGCATCATGTTTTCCAATTGCCGTATGTTTCCCGGCCACTCGTAGTGCTGCATCAAGCGCATCATCTCGCGCGAAAGCGGCTTGGGGATGCGGCGAAAGACCTTCGCGTGACGGTCAAGAAAGTAGTCGACCAGCATCGGCAGGTCCGCGGTCCGCTGGCGCAGCGGCGGTAAATCGATGGTCACGGCGTTAATGCGAAAGAAAAAATCCAGCCGAAATCCGCCTTCCTCGGCCTGTTGCCGCAGGTTGACGCTGGCCGCGCTCACCAGCCGCGTGTTCACCCTCCTTGACTCTTGCCCTCCAACCCGCATGAAGCTGCCATCCTGAAGCACCTGCAGCAGCTTCGCCTGCACAGTCAAATCCAGATCGCCAATCTCATCCAGAAACAGGGTTCCCATATGCGCCAGTTCCACGCGCCCGCGTTTGGTCGCATACGCGCCGGTGAAGGCCCCCTTTTCATAACCGAAGAGTTCCGACTCGATCAGCGAATGAGGAATCGCCGGGCACGCCACCTTCACCCACGCGCCCTTCGCGCGATTCGAGTACGCATGCAGCAGCTTGGCAAAAATCTCCTTGCCTGTCCCGCTCTCGCCCTGCAGTAGCACCGGAACGGTCGTCTCGGCCACCCGTTCCAGCTTCTCCCGGGCAACGGCCATCATCGGCGATTGCCCGAAGATCACCTCAATCGGGGGCAATTCGCGCGGATCGATAGATTCCGTTACGCGCGGTAGGGTCATAACCTTTTGTAGGCAACTTCACAGCCAAATGCAATCGTCTAGCAGTAATTACCTTAAGAATCCCACGTAACCATTCGGTTCACGAGACGGTAATCAAACGCTTCATTTCATTATGTTGAATGTCGTTGCTTTTTCTGGTGTGTGAAAATATTTGCACATCATAGCGAATGAATTACCACTTTTGAGTGGTACTATAGTGAACAAGCAGCTTTCGATTTGCATCGATGGGAGGATGAATTCCCACCCCTTGGTGTAAGTTGTTCCCCAGTGTCTGCGGAGTTTGTTTCCGTTCCTCTGCGAATTACAGAACGGATCGTTCTACTATCTTCGTCAGACGTGAAATATCCTCTCCCATACGCGCTATGAAAACAAAGGAAGGACCCGGGATAGTGAGCATTCCGTCAGGAGCGAATTTGAAGACGAAGAGTAAGCGCAAACATCACATCATTGCGCTTGACCCGGATCCCGCTATCCTGAATTATCTTTGTCGCATTCTTGAGGACCGCTACACCGTGAGCCTGTACACCGAGGCCGCGGATCTGATCCAGTGCCTGAAAGACTCTCCCCCGCCAGACCTTCTCCTGATGGATTGGCACCTGGACGTAGACGGAGCCGGGGAAAATGCCCTAGACCTGCTGACCAGGTTGCGCGCCTCCCGGCCGTCGCTTCCGATTATCATGCTTGCTTGTTCCGCCGAGTTGAAGGAGGTCGTGGTGGCCACGCGTATGGGCGCCACTGACGTGATCCTCAAGCCCTTCCGAAAGGCCGACATCGATCTGGCCGTGGAGCTATGCCTCAAGGAGGCGATCAGGCTGCCGGCCGGCGATGACGATGAGATGAAAGAAATTCCCCTGGATGAAAACACTTCCTTTGTCAGAGCCTGCCAGCGCATGAGGGAGATCGAATCCCAATGCCGGCTGGTGGCGCGCGCCGACATCCCCGTCCTTATCCTGGGAGAGAGCGGCACCGGCAAGGAAGTCGCCACCCTGTTCATCCACAAGATGTCGGCCCGCAGCCACCGCCCTTTCATGAAGGTCAATTGCGCGGCCATGCCCGCCGATCTGCTGGAGAGTGAACTCTTCGGCTATGAGCCGGGCGCCTTTACCGGTGCGGTCAAGTCCAAGCCCGGCAAGTTTGAAATCTGTAACAACGGCACTATCTTCCTCGATGAAATCGGCGAAATGCCGGCCGTATTACAGGCCAAACTGCTCCAGGTTCTTCAGGACGGAAGTTTTTCACGCCTCGGCAGCCGCTCCAGCGTCAAAGTCGATGTCCGCGTGATCGCCGCCACCAACATCGACATCAAGGCCGCCATCGCCCAAAAGACCTTTCGCGAAGACCTCTACTACCGCCTCAATGGTTTTACCTTGAAGATGCCTCCGCTGCGCGAGCGCGTTGAGGAGATTCCCATCCTGGCCAGCCACTTCATGCGCAAGGTGGCCGCCAAGTACGAGCGCGATCCCCTACCCATCTCCCCTACGCTCCTGATGGCTCTCAACAGCTACTTGTGGCCTGGCAATCTTCGCGAATTGGAGAATACTATTAAGCGCTACCTTATCCTGAACGACGAACAGGCCATCATCAATGAGTTGATTCCCCGGCTCAGCGAGGAATTACCGGTACCCGGCGGAGAAGAGGCCGCCGGCAACAACGGAAGCCTGAAGCATATGGTGCGGAACTTGAAGGACGGAGCCGAATCCGCCGCCATCGCCAAAACACTGGAGGGTACTGGATGGAATCGAAAGGCCGCCGCAAGCGAACTGCAGATCAGCTACAAAGCTCTGTTATACAAGATCAAACAGTACAATCTCTTTCCGTCGCAGAAACAGGCTCATTCGAACCAGAGAGTCAAGCCTTGACGCCTCACCCCCATGGCCCTGATTCGCCACGCTCGGAAAAGGTTGTCATCCAATTCGGATCCCGGACACTCAAAGGCTACCTCGACTCACCCGCCTGGAGCACCGTGGAAGAGATGCTGATCCGCGCTCCCCACAGCGCGCCGGAGAGCTTCAGGGTACGCAGCCTTGAATCGGATATCGTCGAGGAGATCTCAGTCGAAGAGATCAAGGCTGTCTTTTATGTCAACAGCTTTGACGGAGACGCGCATCACGAGAGTCTCAACTTCCACTCCCGCGCGCCCATCGTCCATGGAATATGGATGCGGCTGCAATTCCTCGATGGCGAAGTAATGGAAGGCATTGTTTATAACTCTATCCGCTATCTCATCGATCCCGGCTTCTTCCTGCTGCCAACCGATCCCGAAAGCAATAACCGGCTCGTCTACGTGCGCAAGAGCTGGCTCGCCGACCATCGTGTCCTCGGCATGCGCAAACTCTAGGCTCAGGCCGCGGCCTCCCTCTGAATCGAATAATGCAGAATCTCTGCCGCGATCCCGGTCAACTGCCGGGATGTGTCGTCCGTGCGCACCACATGGCCCAGGCAGTGGATCGTACAACAGGTGGATAAAGTAATCTCGGGTGGCAATTCGACCATAAATTCAAAATCGCCGCTGATGGGCGCGCTCTCGGTCAGGTCCAAATAAAAATAGACTCCCCGGTTGCTCAAGTTCCGCGTAAAGCCGGGTATCTCGCGCTGTCCGATGATCACGGTGATCGGCGCGCTGATCCCAAAACGCTGCCTCTCACGCCGGTCGTCCACCGATTTTAAGTTGCTGGTCATAACATCCCTCTTGAACAAAACGGCAGGGCGATTTGCGCTGCCGAAGCGTTGGTGCCTGCCGGACGTGATGATCTCCCGGCGCTTACCCGATTTCGCAAATGCGCCTTTCAGGATTTAAGACGCACGTAGTGGCGCCTGCGAGGCCGTTTCACAAAGGTAACGTTACCTCTATTACCACAATCCGACGCCTTGGGTACGTTTAGTGTAGATGCAATCGTCATGCCAAATAAAATGCCTGTAAATCATGTGTTCTTGGCTCACCACTATCGGACTATGCAAATAGTTGCGCATAATATGAGTAAAATCTGGCCACTTCGGTCCATTGCTAAAACCGTTCTCCGCATGGCTTCTGCGCCCCGCTCTATTTGCTAGGATGGCTTCATGGCTCCGCTGCTTGAGATTAGCGATTTGCAAATCCGCTTTGCGGCGGCTGAGGCGGTGCGCGGCGTGAGCCTGCACATCGACCAAGGCGAGGTACTGGGCCTGGTAGGCGAGTCGGGGTCGGGCAAGAGCGTGACCGCTCTGGCGATTCTGGGGCTGCTCGGACCAGCGGCGCAGATCGTGGGGCAGATCCTGTGGCGCGGCGGCGGAAGAGGCAGAGCGGACCGGATCGACCTGCTGCGGCAACCTGCAAGCGCGTTGCGGTGGCTGCGGGGGCGCGAGATCGCCATGATCTTCCAGGAGCCGATGACCGCGCTGAATCCGGTGATGACGATTGGCAGCCAGGTGGCCGAAGGCGCACGCGCGCATTCTCCCTCCTGGACTGGCCGCGAGGCGAAGCGTCGGGCCATCGCCGCCTTGGAGGCGGTCTCCATTCCCGACGCGACGCGGCGCTACGACGACTATCCGCATCAGTTTTCCGGCGGGCAGCGGCAGCGGATTCTGATTGCCATGGCGCTGATCAACCGGCCGCGGCTACTGATCGCCGACGAGCCCACGACCGCTTTGGATGTTACCGTGCAAGCGCAGGTGCTGGAGCTTCTCCGTGAGTTGCAGCGCCAGCACGGGTTGGCCATGCTCTTCATATCGCACGACTTGGCTGTAGTGGGCCAGGTGGCCAGCCGGGTTGCGGTGATGCGCGCGGGTGAGGTGGTGGAAACGGGTCCCTGCGCGCGCCTGCTGACCGCGCCCCAGCACGCCTATACGCGCAGTCTGCTGGCGGCCGTGCCCACGCTGCGTACCGACCGCAACCGCCCGCTGGCTATGGTGGGCGCTTAGGAGCAGCCGACCCGCGTTGGCGTGTTACGGGCGGAAACGAACAAGCCAGTAAAGCTCTGTGCCCCATCCTTTCGCTTTTTCTGGCGAAAGGGTGGGAAACCTCAAACCTCGACCTGCTTTGTTCACTATGAGATCGCGCGGAAGAGCCAGTAGAGCGTGCCGGAGAGCAGAGCCGCGACCGGCAGGGTAAAGACCCATCCTGCGGCAATGTTGCGAACCGTGGCCAGACGCAAGCCGCTGCCGTTGGCGCTCATCGTACCAGCCACGCCGGAGCTCAGGACGTGTGTCGTGCTCACCGGCAGGCCCCATAAGTTGGCGGCGAAGATGGTGGCCATGGCGACCAGTTCGGCGGTGGCGCCCTGCGCATAAGACAGGTGCTCCTTGCCGATCCTTTCGCCCACGGTCACTACGATGCGCTTCCATCCCACCATGGTGCCCAGTCCAAGCGCTAGAGCGACAGCCACTTTGACCCAGTCGGGGATAAACTTGGTAGCCTTGTCAACCTTGCTCTTGTAGTTCTTGAGAGCAGAGCTTTCCTCGGCAGTAAAAGCCGGGTTGTGGTTTTTGGCCATCAGCCGCAGCGCCTCGCTGGCTACATACATATCGTTGCGAACATTCGCCTGGTCCTGCGCTGGAACCGACTTGAAAACCTTGTAGAGTGCGACTTCGTGGTTCAGGTCCTCGACCAATTCTCGAAGTGCCAGAATGGTGTCCGGCTGAAGTTTTTGGGTGCGGATGTAGTCGGTGACCTCGGCGCGGGCATCGGCGCCGAGAATGCCGTTCTTGTCCACGTGCCGGTCGAGGATGTGCCCGGCCTGCTCGCTGGCGGCGATGAACTCCTGCATATCTTGAGCGGTAACGGCGTGGTTCAGCGCGTATGCGGTTGGCACAGTGCCGATCAATATCAGCATGATCAGGCCCATGCCTTTTTGTCCGTCATTGGAGCCGTGCGAGAAGCTGACACCGGAGCAGGTGAGCAGCAGCAGGGCGCGGATAGGCCACGGCGGCGGCTGGTTGTTCTTGGGCGCTTCATAGAGGGAAGGGTACTTGATCAGCTTCTTGGAGATGTACAGCAGCAGCCCGGCACAAACGAAACCCACAATCGGCGAAATCAGCAGCACCTTAAGAACCTTGATCGCCTGTTCCCAATCCACGCCGGAGGTTCCTGTATGGGAGCCGAGCAACTGGTTGGCGATCCCAACGCCGATGATGGAGCCGACCATGGTATGCGAACTGGAGGCCGGCAGTCCGAACCACCATGTGCTCAGGTTCCAAACGATGGCGGCGATCAGCAGGGCGAAGATCATGGAGTAGCCTGCGCCGGAGCTGACCTGAATAATCAGTTCGACGGGCAGCAGGGTGATAATGGCGAAGGCCACGGTGCCGGAGGAGAAGAGTACCCCGGCCAGGTTGCAGATGCCCGACCAGACCACAGCGATGTTGGGCTCCAGCGAATGGGTATAGATGACCGTAGCTACGGCATTGGCGGTGTCGTGGAAGCCGTTGACGAACTCGAAACCTAGCGCAATCAGCAGTGCCAGACCCAGCAGCATATAAGGCCAAATGCTGGTGATGGTGACCGAGTCGAGGTCGCGGGCGACGTGAAAGGCGATGTAGCAGAGGCCGCCGGCCAACGCGAGAAGAAACATCGCAATGCCCACGCGGCTGGGTGCCTTGCTCAGCCTGCGATCAAGCAGGGATCTGCCTGAAGGCATCGCTTGCACGGTGCTAGCCAGGTCGGCCATCAGATTTCACCAATGCGGCCGGAGAAATTCCGGACACGCCTGGGCCTCCGAAGTCTGGACTCGGCAACAACAACACAGGGCAAATACAAACTGGATCGCTTGTGGCGGGAGAGAGAAGAGCCGGATAAATTGGCGTCCATATAACCCCAACAACCGCATAATTCGCGCAGTTGTTTAACTTTCAGGCTGAGAAATTTACCTGACTGAAACAATACTACAACGGCAGGGGGGGGGCTTGGGAAGAGGGATTTTTGCAGCCGGTGGAAAATGTAGCCATTGGTGGATCGCCTTAAAACCGTAAAGCCCTCTAACTACCTAGAGAACGGTGTACTCGTTCAAGCCAATTTGATCCCGGCAATCTCAGCTTCCACGCCGCCGTACTCCGGATGCTCGTTCTCGCGGATGCGGTAAGCAAGGTCGATGAGGCTTCCCTGCTTGAGGCCGAGCTCGGCGGCGCGAGCGGCCAGGTTCCAGCCCACGGCGCGCACGGCGCCGCTCGAGCCTGGTAGAGGCGGCGGCTGAACAGAATTCTGCGCCAATTCCAATCTCAGGTGCCGTTCCTTCATCAGGCGCGGCGGCGTGAGCAGGCGCGCTCTGTGGGCAACAAAGACTGGCTCTGGGTTGCCGTGGCCGAAGGGTTCCAGCTTGCGCAGCCAGCCAACCAGCACAGAGGTGATGCGGTCCAGCGGCAGCTCGGCGTGGATGCGGAGCAGGTGCTCCGCCACCCGGCCGCCCAAGTGCTCCTCGGCGTAGAGGCGCAGGCGGCTCTTGAGCTCCGGCAGCTTGTCGGCGGGCATCGCAAAGCCGACCGCGAAAGCGTGGCCGCCGAAGCGTGTGAAGAGATCGGCGCAGCTCTCCATGGCGTTGAGCAGATGGAATCCGTCGATGGAGCGGCCTGAGCCGTAAGCCACGCCCTCCTCGACGCTGACTACGATCGCCGGCTTGGCGGTGCGTTCGACCACGCGCGATGCCAGAATGCCGATAACGCCGCGATGCCAGCCGTCACCATCCACCATCAGCAGCCGGTCGGCGGCCAATTCCGCGTCGCTCGCCAGCCGCGCTTCAATGGCGGTCAGCGCCGTAGCCTCAGTCTCGCGTCGCTCGCGATTGAGCCGTTCCAGCTTGGCAGCCAGTTCTGCGGCACGGGCCGGGTCGCGCGTGGTGAACAGCTCGACGACATCTGAGGCCACGTCCATGCGGCCGGCGGCGTTAATGCGCGGAGCCAGCCGGAAGGCTACGTCGAAGCCGCTGATCGCCTTGGCGGCCGGATCGAGCGCCGCGGCGGCAAAGAGCGCGCGCAGCCCGGCCCCGGCAGGCCGTCGCAGCTCTAGTAATCCCAAAGCCGCAATGACGCGGTTCTCGCCCTGCAGCGGAACCGCGTCGGCGATAGTGGCAATCGCGGCCATCTTCAAAAAACTGGGCAGCGTCTTCTCTCTCGCGCGAGCCAGGTCGCGGCGTTCCAGCAGCGCCTGCGCCAGTTTCATCGCAATCGCCGCGCCGCAAAGAAATTTCTCCGGATAGTCGCAGGCAGGCTGATTGGGGTTGAGAATGGCCAGCGCGTGCGGCACAGCCTCGCCCGCCTCCAACAGATGGTGGTCCGTGATAATCAGGTCCAGCCCCAGACCGCGCGCGGTCTCAGCTTCGGCAAAGGCTCTCATGCCGGTGTCCACGGTAATTACCAGCCGCACGCCCTCCGCGTAAGCCTCTTCAAGCACGCTCGATTGCAGTCCGTAGCCTTCGCGCAGCCGGTGCGGAACGTGGAAGCGCGCCTCCCCGCCCAGCATCTCGATAGCCGTCTTCAGCAGCACGACGGCGGTTGTGCCGTCCACATCATAATCGCCGTAAAGCAGCACCGGCTCGCGCGCGGCGATAGCCCGCTCCAGCCGCTCCACTGCGGCCTTCATGCCCAGCATCAGAAAGGGATCGTAAAGGTGAGTAATATCTGGATTCAGAAAGGCGAATGCTGCAGCCGGCTGGGTAACGCCGCGCGCCACCAGCAGCTCGGCCAGCACCTGCGGCAGGCGGGCCGCTTTGGCCAGCGCCAAAGCCTCGTCCGGATGCGGCTCAACAAAACTCCAGCACTGGCGCGGCGCGGCCTGCGGCGCAAGACTCCCGTTACCCTCAGCGCCCGCCCAGCTCACCTGGGTTACTCGTCCTCTTCGTCGCCGTTGTGCTCTTGGTCGCCGATCACGATGTCCTGAAAGGTCTCCACATCTTCAAGCAGCGACTGAAAGCGCTCATACCATTCCGTGGTGGTCTCATGCAGAAAGACCAGCCCCTGATAGACAAACCCCAACTGGATGTACCCGAGCTTGCCGGCGTACTTGCGCAGCCACTCCGCCTCCACCAGCTCTGTGGCCTCTTCGTCGGGAAAGTTCATTTCCCCGGCTTCATCAATCAGCGCGTCCAGCTCCTCAGCCTCCAGCGTCATCTCGCTGAAGGTCACAAAGGGAGCGCCGGCGTGCTTGGCCATCTCCACAAAGTCTTTCCACGCGTCGGGG
>JBKQLG010000208.1:0-32091 GCA_052147235.1 Occallatibacter sp. | reverse complement strand
TCACCGGCGCGGCGATGGCCGCGGTTACAGGTGCTGCCTGGCCGCGCAGAATATCCACCGCGGCACCAGGCAGCGGCTTGTCGGCGTTGGCCAGCAGCAGGCTCACCTGCCAGATCTCGGTATCGGTCAGCACGCCCTTGTAAGCCGGCATACCCGTCAGGCGGATGCCGTTGGCCACCTTCCAGTAAGTCTCGCCCGGCGGGTCGTCGCTGACCCCAATTGAGCCATTATGGTGGTGCTTCTCCCATAAAGGCGGCGCGGCGGGATATATATGCTTGCCAACAACCGAGGGCTTGCCTTGAAAGCCATGGCAGAAGGCGCACTTCTCGCTGTAGATTTCCGCGCCGGCCACCAGGCTGCCCTCATCAGGCTGGTTGACCGGTCTGCTCGCCAACTCACGGTCGATGCGCGCATGCAACGGAATCCCGGTCAGCAGCCGTTCCTGGAAGAACGGCGGATCGGCCACAGCCACCGGCGGCGATCCAAAGCGCAACCACCCCAGCACGACAACCGGCACAAGCAATATTCCCAGCAGAACTCCCAGCAGCACACGCCCCATCTTCTTTTCCCCCTCCGCTGCCCTTTATCGTAGAGCATAGGATGACCTTCCGCAGGGAAGATCGATTCGGCATCTTGCGGGAGCGGATTCTCACTGCACAAACAGCGCATCTATAATGTGCTATTGGTGCAGGCCGCCATGTAACAGTTTGCGCATTAATAGCACTATAAAGATATTCTGGACAAAACTGTCCGGATTTGACACAGTTTCACCATGCCGCAGCGTGAGGTTCAAAGGCCATCGCTGTCTGCGGCCATCCCTCCACCCAAGGAGTTTTCCCCCATGGCAGATCATTCGAAGATGAAACTGGGCCGCAAGGCCATCAAGACCGACACGCGCACACTGGCCTTCGGCGACTACCTCACGCCGGCGCTTCCGCCGCCGCCCCCCGCCGCCGACTGGACCAAGGGCATTACCAGTTGGGGCATGATGCTGAACGACACCCTCGGCGACTGCACCATTGCCGGCTGCGGCCACGCCTTGCAGGTATGGACCGCCAATACCAGCGGCATTGTCACCGTGCCCGACCCCACGATCGAGAGCTACTACGAGCAGTGGGACGGCTACGTTCCCGGCAATCCCAGCACGGACAAAGGCGGCGTGGAGCTGGACGTACTGAACGACTGGAAAAAGAACGGCTTTGCCGGCCACACACTGCTGGCATTTGCCGATCCCAAACCCGCCATTCTGGTGGAGATTCAACAATCCATCGCTCTGTTCGGCGGCGTTTACATTGGCCTCTCGCTGCCGCTGACGGCCCAGACACAAGACGTGTGGGACGTGGTCAAGGGCGGCGCCGCCAAGGCCAAGCCCGGCAGTTGGGGCGGCCACTGCGTCTATGTGCCCAAGTATGACCAGAACGGCTTTACCTGCATCACCTGGGGCCAGCCGAAGACCATGACCCTCGCTTTCTGGAAGAAATACTGCGACGAGGCCCACACCCTCTTCGGCCAGGACTGGCTCACCGCCAAAGGCGCTCCCAGCGGCTTCGACCAGGCCCAATTGCAGAGCGATCTGGCCAGTATCAAATAGCGAATCCGGCCACATATTCCTCCGCCGCGCGTCCAATCGGTGCCGGATCGCGACCAAGGCTCCCCCCAAGGTGGTTTAATAACTTATGGGGGGAGCGCTGTGTCGGCGCTGCCGTACTCCCGTGGAGGAATCCCGATACCGATGTCTTCTTTTCGTCGTTTTGCCCTTCTGCTGGCGCTGGTTTTTACCGCCGCAACCGCCGCTCAGGCCCAAAGCTCGACTTCGAGCAGCAGCCAGACCGATCAAGCCCAGCCTCCGTCCTTGCCTGTGCAGGATGCTGCTCAGTCCCAGGGCGCGCTCAGTGTTCAGGCCCGCATCCGCGCCCGCCGCGCACAGCGCCGCGCCGCCGCCATTCACGAAGCCTACGCCCACCGCTATGAGGCCTACGTCGGTTTCGCCTATCTGCGCTTTGTTCCCGGCCCTGGCTATCCTGCCGGCCCTGGCTATCCCGCCGGCCCCGGCCTGGAACACGTTCACGAGTACGCATGGAACGTCGGTTTCACCCGCTACCGTGACGAGCGGCTGGGACTGACTGTCGATGGCCGCGGCTATTACGGTACCGCCTATGTGTACCTCGAACCGAACAACCCAAATTATGTTCCGGGAATGAACAACCCGGCGATCAGCCAGTATGCCGCTCTGGCCGGACCCACCTATCGCTTCTATTTGCAGCCCAAGGTTTCCGTCTCCGGCCGCGTTCTGGCTGGGATCGAAAAGGGCAACTTTTCCGGCGATTTAAACCATGAGCCTCAGCTAGCCGTAAACCTCGGCCTCTGGCCGGACGGCTATACCTTCGCAGCCAGCGCCAGCATTCCGGTGGAGTACAACCTCACGCCGAAGATCGGCCTGCGCGTCGCCCCGGAGTACTACTTTACCGGCTTCGGTTCGACCGTCCAGTCCACTCGCGGCTTCTCGACCGGCATCGTCTACCGCTTCGGCAAGCAGTAGAAAGACTGGGAACAGGGAATCGGAATAGGGAATAGGAATTGCGTATGAGGGATTCCAGCGCAATTGACGCCAAGAACATCAGCGGGACGGTCGAACCACCAGCCGATACCGAAGAAGATTACGCGCCTGCCATGCGGGACGCCATGGCTTGAATGGAGAAGGTGTTTCCTATGGGCGAAATCCCTAAGCTGGACCGCGAAACCCTGCATGATCGCATACCGCTTAGCCGAAGGAATCCTGCTGAGGTTTCCCCCGTTGATTCCCGCAACCCGAGACGCGGCATCTGGCTCAAACTGACTTGCGTTCGGAGCTGAAAGTGGCACATCAGCCCGCAATCCATTCGGCAGGAATGTCCGATCGGATTACGGCTTTCAAGGATTTTGACCGATTCGGTCCTTTCAATCCCTCCCCGATGCCCTAAGCTAGAAGAATGAGCAACTCAACACAGGCAACGCTGTCTGCACAGGATGAAATCTTTGATCTGCTGGTCGTCGGCGCCGGACCAACCGGCCTCGCCTGCGCCATTGAAGCGCAGAAGGTTGGCTTGCGCCCCGTGGTGGTGGACAAGGGCTGCGTCTGCAACTCGCTCTTCCACTACCCCGCGCACATGACCTTCTTCACCACGCCCGAGCTGTTGGAGATTGGCGGCATTCCTTTTTCCAGCACCAATCCCAAGCCCAACCGCAACGAGGCGCTCCAGTATTACCGGCACGTGGCGGCCTACTACCGGCTGGACGTGCGTGTGTATCATCGCGTGGAGCGGGTAACCGGCGCGGACGGCGCCTTCACGGTGCACACGCTGGACCGCTTTGGTCGCTCAGGCAAGCTTCACGCCCGCAAGCTGGCCATCGCCACCGGCTACTATGACCTGCCCAACTACCTGCACATTCCCGGCGAGAGCCTGAGCAAGGTGCATCACTACTACTTCGATCCCCACCCCTATTTCGGAATGGACGTGCTGGTGATCGGCGGCAAGAATTCAGCGGCGATTGCGGCGCTGGAGTTGTGGCGCAGCGGCGCGCGGGTCACGCTGGTGCACCGTGAAAGCGAGATCCACAGCCATGTAAAGTACTGGATCAAGCCGGACATAGAAAACCGCATCAAGAGCCGCGACATCAAGGCCTACTTCCACTCCGAGGTGGTCGAAATCAATCCGGACACGGTGGTCATCGAAACTCCCCAGGGCCGCGAAACCCTCAAGAACGACTTTGTCTTCGCGATGACCGGCTACCACCCCGACTTCGAGTTCCTGGAGCGCCTGGGCGTGCGCCTCGAAGGCGAGGACCACCTGCCGGTCTGCGATCCCAAGACCAAAGAGAGCAACGTGCCCGGCATCTATCTGGCCGGCGTCATCGTGGCCGGCTCGCGCACCAATGAAATTTTCATCGAGAACGGCCGCTTCCACGGGCAACTGATCGCACAGGCGCTGGCGGGCAAGTGAGGGCTGGGCGCCGGATGAGCTGGGATTCCGCAAAACTGACGACTGTGGCGGCGATGGAATCCGTGACTCAGTGAAGATTCAAACTCCGCGGCAGGAGAAGGCCGAGGGGATCGAAGCGCGCAGGCTGGCTAACCGGCTTGGGCATACAGTGCAGCCGCGACTGCGCCGGAGCCGCATAGGAGCGGGTGACGTGCAGCCGGTCCATCACCACATAGCGGGTGCGCAGGCCGTCCACGGTCGCGGGCAGTTGGGCGGGGAGCCTGTTGCGGTCCACATAGATAACCAGCGCGGCCTCGCGCGGATTGTCCAGGCTCTGACCCACGCCCACGCCGAAGAAGCTCGGGTACTGGCGCACGAGGCTGGCGGCGGCCTGGTTCTTGACGGCCGCGGCTTGCGTCAGTGCTGCTGAAGTGAGCGGGGGAATACCTGAATCGAAAGGAGTCTGCGGAGCGGAGCCGTAGGTCACCGCGCGGGACGTGGTGGGAATCGCGATGGTCCGCACGCCGTCTACCGTGGCCGGTACGTTGACCGTTTTGCTCTCGTCGATGTAGAGAATTACCGCGGCCTCGCCGGGGTGGTCGCTGCTCTTGCCGATGGCCACGCCCAGAATGCCGGCCGCCGAGTTCACCATCATGCGAACCTGAGCCAGGGCCTGCTGGGCGCGAGAGTTCTCCGCGTCGCTGAGCGTGCGAGCCTGCGCGGCGGGGATGGTGTTGTCGCCATAGTTCAGGCAACTGACCGCATGGTCGGCAGCGCCCACGAAGCTATAACTCCCTCCTAACTGAGCGCCTAACTCGGCGAGCACGTCAGAGGCCGGGTTGGCCACGCCCTGGCTGACTCCTGCAATGTCTGTGCCGCCGGCAAAGTAGAGGCCCACCGGTTCGGCATTCGTGGCATCGACGACCAGCGCGCCGGAGTCGCCCGCGTCGCTGAACTGGTTGCCGCTCAGGCCCAGCTGATGGGTGAAGGTCTTGGTCAGATAGGGCCGGGTCTCCGCGCAGTCGAGGTAGTAATCGACGGTCACATCGAGATCGACGGCCGAGACGCCTCCGCAGGTCAGCCCCGTCGTCCGTCCGCTCTTGGCCACCTGCTGATTGATCGATGCGGTCTCGCCCCGCCCGCCGGTCGAGCTGATGCCGGGAGGCGCGGCGGCCAACGAGCCGTCGACCTGTCTGCCGCCCAGCTCCAGAATGCCGCCGCTGGGGTCAACCGCGCGCGAGGTGACCTGGGCAATCGCCGCATCGGCGTTGGTCTGCTTCGAGCTAAGCGCCAGCCAGCCGGTCAACTGTGCGACCGGGGCAACAGGATTTGGGCCCGCGCCATCGCCCAGTGGCGAGCAGTTGTTGTCGATCAGTCCCGGCTGGACGATGCTGTCGCCCACGCTGGCATGGTCGCTGCGCGCCAGCACGTGGTTGTTGCTCAACAGGTACTGGCGCTTGCCGGCGTCCTCGACGAGCGCGCCCAGCGTGCCGCTGCAGCAGTCCACAATCTGGCTGCCGCGCGTGTCGTAGTCCATATTGTTGCCGCCCGAGCTGCCCAGAGCGAACGTCGCCGGCAACGGAGCCTGATGCGTGGCCGGGTTGCTGGTGACGCCGGCCGAGTTGACCAGCACGACCGAAGTTGCCTTGGACGAAGCTCCGCCCACCGTGGCCACAACATAAGTTGCGCCGGTAGCCTGCACCGAAGCGGGCGCGGTATAGGTGACCGTGCAGGAGGTGAAGGCCTTGCTGTCGCGCTGGCAACTGAGCGCGCTGAGCGAGCCTTGGCCGCCGAATTGCCCGGTTGGCGAGTTTGCCAGCTCGAAGTTGATCCCGGTCGTCCCGCCCGCCTCGGCCAGAAAGCCGGTGATGGCGACGCTGCCATTCGCGCCTAGAGCCACATTCTCCGGCGTGAGCGGTTGCAGGAATCCCGGCGTCACGGTCAGCACGGAGTAGGCGTGGAGGCTGGGATTTGCAGCTAGCGTCGCGGTTACTACCACCTCGGCGCGGTCGGCGGTCAGGTAGCCTGGCGGCGTGTACTGGCCGCTGGCGCTGATGCTTCCCGGCCCGCTCGCCGAGTCGCCGCCTGAGACCGACCAGGTGACCTCGACCGGGCGGCCGTTGGGGAGTGTGGCCGTAAACTGATGAACCGATGAGCCTTGCGCGTTGGTCGCATTGCACCCGGCGCAGTTGGTGTCGATGGCGGTCGTGCCCGGAGTGATGGAAAAGGCCGCATTTGAGGAATTGGCGTTGACTAGGCCGTTGCCGCAACCGGCGACAAGCATCAGCGCCGGAGCCACAAGCATCGGAAGATTCCTGGAAAACAGCCGCATGGTCACGATCCCAGATATATTGTATCGGCATCTTCCAGGACAAGATTGAATTACAGCAACTCCGGGGCAAAATCATGCACGCCGCGAGGCGTCTGGAACTGGCTGGATACTCGTTCTCATCGAGCACTGGATGAAGGAGACGAAAGCGGCATCGCCTTCAACTCCGCAAGCCGGCTCGTCCACTGCGCCTGTCCGGGAGCGAGTTTGAGCGCCTGCGCATAATCGGCAATGGCATTCGCCAATTGACCCATCTGAAGATACGTCTCGGCTCGCTGCGGAAACAGCTCAGCCCGGCTCGGCGCCAGCATGATCGCTGCGTTCCAGGCAAGCAGGGCGTTTTTAAGGTCCTTTTGCTCCAAACGAATTCGAGCGCCTTTTACGCAATAATCCGCGGCGAGTGCTCCATTGCCCTGCTGCGCCAGCAGGGTGCAGATGGATTCGCTGATCAAAGCATTCGCTGGACCCTTTCGCTGCGCCTCCTCGAAATCCTTGCCGGCAAGATCGAAATCGCCCTTCTTGGCCCTTGCCGCGCCCCGCGCGATATATCCATCCGCATAGCCAGACGCCAGCGCCACAACACTATCAAGCATGGGAATCGCTTTGTCCGGATCACCTTTCAAGTAGTACGCCATGCCGATGCCTAGATAGGTGGCTGGATTGCGGTTATCGATCTTGGATGCCCAGGAATAGTCGGCGATTGCCTTGTCGTATTCCTTCTTTCCTGCCCACGCCTGTCCGCGGCCCAGATATGCGGCTAAAGACTTCACGTCGATTGCGATCGCCGTGTTGTAATCCGCAATCGCTTTATCGTAATCACGCTTCTGCATCCACAAGCCGCCGCGCGCAACAAAGGCGGGTGCAAACTTGGAGTTGATGCCCACGGCGCGATTCTGATCGGCCATCGCCTTGTCCATATCACCCTTCGCAACCCAGAGCAAGCCGCGCCGCAGATAGGTCCACGGGTCGCAGGCATTCAGTTCGATGGCTCGCGAGTAATCGGCCATCGCCTTGTCCGCGTCACCCTTGGCGATCCAGGCATCGCCGCGTTGACGCAGCGCCACGGCAAACTCAGGATTAATCTCTATGGCCTTGTTCAAATCCGCCATCATCGCATCCGGGCTGTTCTTCAACTGCTCGATCCAGGCGCGATCAGCATACGACAGGGCCAGTTGAGGATTAAGTTCGATAACCTTGCTAGCCTCCCCCAGCGCGCGATCATAATCGGGAGCAGGATTCCACAACTCAGCGAACTCGCGGTGGCGATGCGGCCAAATCTCTGTTGGATTCTTGGCGATCTCCTCCTCCATCTTGCTGAATGTCTTGGGAATGCTCCGCGATTTCGTCTTGCTGTCGTACTCCCATAGAGAGGAGTCCAGCCAATCCAGATCCGGTATGCCCAATCTCTTGTGACGCGCGTCTCCCTCAGGAAGGCCGGTGACATCATAGCTGTCGAAGTAGACGTTCTCTAGCCAAGGAAACTTCGCCGGCGGATAAGGAAACTGCGCGAAGATCGCGTTGCGATCCTGCGCGACCGTCCCGTCAAAATGCACCGGGTTGCCATTCACGAAATACCAGGGGACGAGAACATAATGGTGGCCCTTTTTCATGTCCACCATGAGCAGAGTTTCCTCCGATTGAATCTCGGTTGTAACTCTCGATCCACCGTATGTGATTTGATAGCGGACAGCCAGCGCATGAAAGCCGGGAGTCACATATTCGTGGAAGTCGCTCCATAGAGCTCTCACCTCCGCGCCGTCAATGGATTTGACGTGAACGCTGGTGCCATAGGGGCAAATAATATCTGCCAGCTCCTCTTTGGGCAGATCGGGACGCTTGTATTTTGCGGGATTCTCGGCAGCACACACCGGCATTGCAAAGGCAATGGCCATTCCAATCGTGATAGGTAATCGCCACCCGAGCATAATTTCACATCCTGGTTCATCGAGGAGGCTCGATCGGATTGGATCTCACTTTACTCCTATCTTCAGAACCAAGCGCATCATATCACGCCGCCTCACTTCTTTTCGATTTTCTATTCAAGGAGGGTAGCCATGCCACTCAATCACGGTCTACGAAAGCACCCTGCCCAGAAATCCCTTCAGTCCCCAGCGGCCCAGCGCGGCGGTGAAAAAGACCAGCGCTGCGAGGATCGCCCACCAGGGCATGTGCGCAATGCCGGGAGTGACCGCGGCGCGCAGCCCTTCGCTCATGTAGACGATGGGATTGAAGAGCACGCCGTACTTTACCCAGCGAATCTTGTCGAGCCAGGACCAGGGGTAATAAACGCATCCCAGAAAGGTGATGGGCACGACGATGATGGAGAAGACCAGGCCGATCTGTCGTGGGTTGACTGTGGAGCCGATGACCAGGCCGAGCGATCCGGCCAGAAGGCTGGCGAGCACGAGGACCAGGGCGAGAAGCAACCAACTGGCAACGTGCGCGGCGACCGGCTTGGCGGGAACGTAGTAGGCCATGGGGATGACGAGCAGAGCTGCGATGATGCTCTGCATCGCGGAGAAGCAGACTTTTTCCAGAGCGACGGCCCAGAGCGGCAGCGGGCACATCACGCGGTCGTCGATCTCGCGGGTGATGCCGAACTCGCTGGAGAGCGGCAGGGCAACGGCGGCGATGCCGGAGAACATGATGGCTACGGCCATCAGTCCGGGGAGCAGGATGGTGCCGAAGTCGGTGCCGCCTGCGACGGCCATGGGGTTGCCGGTACTCATGCGCGGCAGGATGAAGGTGAAGACGAAGAGGAATAGGAGCGGCTGCATTCCCACGCGCAGCAGGAAGGGCAGGAACTCGCGGGTGAGGACGCGGAGATCGCGTAGAAAAAGGCCGAAGAAGGACTTGAAAAAGATACCCGGGCCGAGATGGTGCGGGTTTTTGATCTCTGATCCCTGATCTCTGATCTCTGTTAAGTTATTCACGCAAATCCCTCCCGGTGAGTTGAATGAAGACGGTTTCAAGGCTGGGCTCGGTGATTTGCAGGTCGCGCAGGCCGTAAGCGGCGGAGGCCTGCACCAGATCGGGCAGCAGGCCTTCAGAGCTGGCGGCAATGACTCGCAGGCCGTCGGGTGTGGCTTCGGCGCTGCTCACGTCCGGGCGCGCGTTAAGCCTGGCCAGCAGAGGGTCAAATGATTGATGCGACTTGAGTTTAAGGTCGAAGATGGTGTGCGCGCCGAGGGTTTGCTTGAGCTTTTCCGGCGCGCCGAGGGCGAGCACGCGTCCATGGTCGAGGATGGCCAGCCGGTCGCTGAGCGAATCGGCCTCCTCCATATAGTGAGTGGTCAGCAGGACGGTGATGCCTTCCTTATGCAGCTCCTGGACGGCCGACCACATGGCCATGCGGCTCTGCGGGTCAAGGCCGGCGCTGGGTTCGTCGAGAAAGAGGACGGTGGGGCGGTGCGCGATGGCGCGGGCAATCTGCACGCGCTGGGCAAGGCCGCCGGAGAGCTGCGCCGGGTAGACACTTTTGCGCTCCGTGAGCATGAATTGGGTAAGCAGTTCGAGCGACCGGGATTTGGCGCGGGCGTGCGAGAAGCCAAAGTAGCGGCAATGGAAATATAGGTTCTCGTAGACGGTCAGCGAGCGGTCGAGGGTGTTGAATTGCGGAACCACGCCGATCAGCCGCCGCGCATGAGCAGGATGGCGGACGACGTCGATGCCCGCGATGCAAACCCGGCCGCTGGTAGGCAGCGTGCGGGTAGTGGCGATGGAGATGGTGGTCGTCTTGCCGGCACCGTTGGGACCGAGGAGGCCGAAGATCTCACCCTGTTGCAACTCCAGGTCGATGCCGTCCAGGGCCACCACGCGGAGCTTCGACTCGTAAATCTTGGTCAGATTTTCAATTTCGACAATCAAGGGATCACCCGACGCAGGGAAGGGAAGTGAGTACTCTTTCAGAGTATCGCAATCTTACCAACCCACCTGGCTCATTCGCTTGAGGATGATTTCGCTGTAGCGATTCATGCGTTCGGGCCGCCGCTTGAGAGGAGCCGGCAGAATCGCGGCGAGCCGCGCCGCCTGATCGCGACCGATATTCCGGGCGGTGGTTCCGTAGTGATATCGGCAAGCCGCCTTTGCCCCATAGATGCCTGGACCCCATTCGACCACGTTGAGATAAAGCTCGAGAATGCGCTGCTTGCCCAGAACGAATTCGGCCACCGGCACGAGCGTGGCCTCCGCGCCTTTGCGCAGGAAGGAGCGGCCGGTACCGAAGAAGAGGTTTTTAACGAGCTGTTGCGTAAGCGTGGAGCCTCCGCGCGTTCGTTCGCCTTCCATATCTTCTTGGGCAGCGAGCTGGATCGCTTGCCAATCGAAGCCGTGGTGCTGGTAGAAGCGTGCATCCTCGGCGGCGATGACCGCGTGCTGGAGATCGGGCGAAATTTGACTGAGAGGAACGAATTCGTAGTGTTCGCGATAGTGCGTGTGGTGCATCCAGGCCTGCACGCGGCGCTCGATGTGCACAGCGGTCGTCGGCGGGTCGATCCATCGGGCGGCCACTAGGAGCAGCGCGGCGAACGACCAAAGAATCACCACGCCGATGAGAAGCCATCGAATTATGGGGCGGAGGAGGCCCTTCCGCAACGGAGTTCTGGGGGAACTTTTCAGCCTTATAGTCACATTCCAGCATACTGGTTTGGGTGAGCTGACACACACTGGCCCTTGGTTGAGAAGCGGAGAAAAACGGGCCTCATCACCTTAGAGAAGGAGAAAAAGCGTGAAGTAAAACGGACATAAATAGTCCTATATAGCATGTAGAAGCTAACGATAATCGGAGAAGTGACAGACATGATTTTGCATACGAGCCAGTGGCGGAGTAGTTAACATAGCGGTGGAAGGCTCTGCGCAGGAAATCGATAGATAATAAGGGCTTACAAATCATTTTCCCGGATGGAGGGGCTCCTTGAACAGCTTTCTCGTGGCATTGTGAAGCTTGTGAAAGTTGCATTCTAGGAAATAACCGGTGACGGTTACTACCAGAGGTTACTGATCATGCGAATTTAGGAATTTTGAGCTTCATATAAATTTCAGAAAAAAACATAAAAATTCACTTGCATATTGAATCTTCGTCTTCATAGAATGTGTTCTCGATCACATTCTCCTCGGCAATCCGGCAGACTTCCCTGACTGTTTCATATATGGTTTTCAGAATTTTTGCTCAGGATTGCTCGTGTGATGAGGGAGCCTTGGCCCAATTTTCATCGTTGCCTGAGGCTGACTTGGAATATGAGTTTTCTCTGATACGCACGGCTTCATTTGAACACTACTCCAGAAGAACAATCGTTTCGTCTGCAGGCGTACGTCGCCGGCGGGGCTGAAATATGCCAATACGAAGAGGAAGCTGAAGCAGTGTTCATCAAATTTGCGCTATCTGAGCGTGGGCTAAGAAGAAATACGCCAGGAATGGCGAGAGGGTGTGATGGAGGGTTCGGTAATGGCTAATCGTGGAGAGAATCTCATGAAGAAGTTGCAGAATGCGGTTCTGGTTTCCCTGACGGCGATGTTCTGCTTGTTTTCTACGGCCTTCGCGGCCGCGCAGACCACAATCTCGGCAACAGCGGTGAACTTTGGCAGTGTGGTGGTGAACACCACCAGCTCCACCAGGACCGTTACCCTGAAGAACACCGGGGCGGCCTCGATCACCATCAGTTCGCTCAGTGTGACGGCGGGAACTCCCTATGGCATCGCTGCAACCTCGACGTGCCTGAACCCCACGTTGGCGGCGGGCGCCAGTTGCACCGTCGGACTTACCCTTAGTCCAACGACAACCGGCGCTCAGTCGGCGGGCACGCTGACCATTAATACAACTGCGTCCAATCCCACGACCACGGTGTCGCTGAGCGGGACGGGAGTTGCTCCGGTCACGCTGACAGCGACGGGCTTCGGCTTTGGCAACCAGATTGTCAACACGACGAGCTCGACCAAGTCACTCGGCGTGATCAACTACATGTCGACTCCCCTGAGCATCTCCTCGATCAGCGCATCGGCCGGATTCAACGTAGTTCCAGGGGGAAGTTGCAGCACCACCTCCACGGTAGCCACAGGAGCCAACTGCAACATTCTCATCGACTTCGCTCCTACTACGCCCGGCGCCCAGACAGGCACGTTGACCATCGTTTCCAATTCTCCGACCAGCCCGCAGTCGGTGTCGCTGAGCGGGACAGGCGTTCCGCCGGTCGCGCTCACGATGACTGCGATTAACTTTGGCACCCTGCTTATCAACACGACGAGCTCGACCAAGTCCCTCGGCGTTATTAATTACATGTCGACTCCGCTGAGCATCTCCTCGATCAGCGCATCGGCGGGATTCAACGTGGTTCCGGGGGGAAGTTGCAGCACCACCGCCACGGTAGCCACAGGAGCCAACTGCAACATTCTCGTCGACTTCGCTCCTACTACGCCTGGCGCACAGACCGGTACATTGACCATCGCCAGCAATGCTCCAGGCTCGCTGATGGTGCCGTTGAGCGGGACTGGAGTTGCTCCAGTCACACTTACGATGACTGCGATTAACTTTGGCACCCTGCTTATCAACACGACGAGCTCGACCAGGAGCCTCGGCGTTATTAATTACATGTCGACTCCCCTGAGCATTTCCTCGATCATCGCATCGGCGGGGTTCAACGTGGTTCCGGGGGGAAGTTGCAGCACCACTTCCACGGTAGCCACAGGAACCAACTGCAACATTCTCGTCGACTTCGCTCCTACTATGCCTGGCGCACAGACCGGTACATTGACCATCGCCAGCAATGCTCCAGGCTCGCTGACGGTGCCGTTGAGCGGGACGGGCGTTGCTCCGACGGCGCTGTCAACTAGTTCGATAGGCTTTGGCAATGTGCCGATCAACACGACGAGCGCGGCCCAGACCGTTGGTTTGATCAATTACTACCCTGGCCTGAGCATCAGTTCGATCACACCTTCAGCAGGTTTCAGCGTGGTTGCCGGCGGGACTTGCAGCACCACCGGGACGATGGCCGCCAGCACTACGTGCAGCATCAATGTTGCTTTTGAGCCGACGGCATTCGGCGCCCAGACGGGCACGTTGACAATCGCCTCTAATGCGCCTGCCCCCTACAACACGCAGACCGTAGCGTTGAGCGGGACGGGCGTTGCTCCGACGGTGCTGTCAACTAGTTCGATGGGCTTTGTTAATGTGCCGATCAACACGACGAGCACGGCCCAGGTTGTCGGCTTAACCAACTTTTTGCCGGGCCTGAGCATCAGTTCAATCACGGCATCGGCCGGCTTTACCGTGGTATCGGCGGGGACGACGTGCAGCACCACCGGCACAATGGCGGTCAATACCAATTGCCACATCAGTGTGGCCTTTGCTCCCACGGCAACGGGCTTACAGACCGGCACATTGACGATCTTCTCCAATTCCCCCAACAGCCCGCAGTCGGTGTCGCTGAGCGGGACGGGCATTCTACCGGTGGTACTAACGGCAACAGGGTTCGGCTTTGGCGATGTGCCTGTCAACACGACGAGCTTGACCAAGAGCCTCGGCGTGATTAACTACATGGCGACTCCGCTGAGCATCTCCTCGATCAGCGCATCGGCGGGATTCAGCGTGGTTCCAGGGGGAAGTTGCAGCACCACCTCCACGGTAGCCACAGGAGCCAATTGCAACATTCTCGTTGCCTTCGCTCCTACTACGCTGGGCGCCCAGACAGGCACGCTGACCATCGCTTCCAATTCTCCCAGCAGCCCGCAGTCTATAGCGCTGAGCGGGACGGGCGTTGCTCCGGTCACGCTTACTCCATCGAGCGTTGGATTCGGTTCGTTTGCCGTCGGCGCCACCAGCACGGCCAAGTCGCTCACACTGACGAATTACCAATCCGGCGCCTTGACCATTACATCGGCTCTCTTTGGCGGGCCGTTCGTGCTGGACACCGGCGTCGTGACCACCTGCCCGGTCTCGGGCGGTGTGGTGAGCGGATCGCTGGCCGGTAACTCGAGCTGCGTGATCGGCGTCGACTTCCAGCCGACGGCTACTGGACCGGCAGTTGGCGGCCAGATTACGGTGATTGATGCGGCTTCCAACAGCCCACAGGTTGCCACGCTTACCGGGACGGGAGACTTGCCGGTCGCGGTTTCGCCCGGCACGCTCGCCTTTGGCAACGTGCAGACGGGCACGACCAGCGCGGCGAAGAATGTCACGGTGACGAACAACCAGCCGGTTAACCTGGACTTCACTTCCATCACCGTACCCACGCCCTATGCCATAGCCGCGGGCACGACGACCTGCGTGGTGGGCACGCCGGTGCTGCCGGGGACGAATTGCGTCATCAGCGTGACGTATAGCCCGACAACTCTAGGTGCGACTCCGGCCAGTGAACTGACGATTACAGACGACGCCGCCAGTTCGCCGCAGACGGTCAAGCTGACTGGAACCGGAGTGGGCCAGGTGACGCTGAGCCCGACGACTCTGTCCTTCGGCACGGTTGTAGTCAATAACCCGGTCGCCAAGACCGTGACGCTGACCAACAACCAGGGCAGTTCGCTGACGATCACTTCAATTACCGGCCTCCCCGCCGCCTACACGCAGAGCAGCGTCGCGAACAGTTGCACGCCGGGACTGGTGGTTGTGTCGGGCGGCAATTGCGTGATTACGCTGAGTTTGACGGCAACAACGACAGGTGCGCAGCCGGGGACGATCAGCGTCAACGACGATGCTACGACCAGTCCGCAGAGCTTTACCGTCAGCGCGAATGCGATAGCGCCGGTAGTGCTCTCGCCGTCCTCGCTGACCTTTGCGGCGCAGCAGGTGGGAACCACGAGCACGCCGGCCAAGACGGTGACTCTCACTAACGAGCAGATTGTGGTGCTGAACATCAGCGGGGTTACGATTACCGGCCCCAATAGCAGCGATTTCAACGTTACAACAACCTGCCCGCTAGTTCCCGCGTCACTGGCAGCAAGTGGCAACTGCCCGCTGCAGGTGACCTTTACGCCCAGCGCGTCGGGTGTCAGAACGGCGACGTTGAATGTGAATGACGACGCTCCCGGCAGCCCGCAGACGATTCCTTTGACCGGTTCGGGCTCTGCGCCGGTGACGGTCTTGCCGGGCTTGCTCACCTTTACGGCTCCGGTGGGCAGCACCAGCGCCTACCAGACGGTGACTATCGCCAACGCCAGTTCGGGCTCGGTACAATTCACCAGCTTGTTGTTAAGCGGCGACTTTATCCAGACTTCGACGAGCTGCGGGACGCTACCCTTCACGCTGGCGGCTGGCGCTAACTGCAGGGTTTCATTGGAGTTCAATCCCAGCATCGGCGGCACTCGCGACGGCCAGCTTCAGGTTTACGATACCGCTCCGACCAGTCCGCAGGTGATCAACCTGACCGGGACGGGAACCTCTCCGCTGACGTTATCGGTTTCGTCGCTGTCGTTTAGCGCGCAGACGGTGAACACGTCCAGCCCCGCCAAGGTCATCACGCTGACCAATCATGAGACCGAGTCCGAAACCTTCTCGCTGGGCACGACCGGCGACTTCTCGGCGACGAGCAATTGCGGCACGGGCACCATGCCCATCGCCGCCAACTCCTCCTGCCTGGTCTTTGTCATCTTCACTCCCAGCTCGGTTCTGCCCAGCACTACGCGCAACGGCACATTGACCGTGACGGACACGGCGCCCGGTGGACCGGCGCCCAGCGCGTCGCTGACCGGATCGGCGATCGCAACCAATCCTCCTGCGGCTGTCTCCGTGGTTGCGCCCGGAGCGGGAGCCGCCGGCACTTCGGTCAATGTAGTCATCACCGGCAACGGATGGACACACTTTAGCCCGTCTTCGGTGATCAGCTTTACCGATGTGAACAGCGGGACATATCCCGTTGATATTACTGTTACTTCGCAGACCTTTATCTCGGTCAATCAGATCAATGCCACGTTTACGATTCCCGCCAATACGGTGGGGAATCCGGTAACCTATGGCGCGCGGAATATCGCGGTGACCACCCCGCTCAGCGGCGGAGGAAATGAAGTTGCGCAACTGGAGCAGGCCTTTATCATCGCCGATCCGAACAACGCGCACCCCATCACCGCCGTTGCCCCAGCCTTCGGTACTCAGGGCCAGACACTGAATGTGGATCTGACCGCCACCGGCACGAACTTCGATCAAGGTGTCACTTATGCCAACTTCGGCGATGGCGTTACCGTCAACTACTTGACCGTCACCGACGCGACCGATGCGCAGGCCAATATCACCATCAGCAACACAACGAACGTCGGCTCTCGCACCATCACGCTGGTAACCGGCGGAGAGTTTGCCGTTTCGACCTCGGGCGTCTTCCAGATCGGCCCCAACAATGCGACATTGACCGGGTTTACGGTCGCCACCTACTCATCTGCGACCTCGTCGTACACTTGCACCGCCACGCCGGCAGTCGAGCCGCAGGGATGGAGCGGTGCGCTTTGCAT
Organism: Occallatibacter sp.; assembly: GCA_052147235.1. Classification (GTDB taxonomy): domain Bacteria; phylum Acidobacteriota; class Terriglobia; order Terriglobales; family Acidobacteriaceae; genus Telmatobacter. The sequence goes on along the minus strand of JBKQLG010000208.1, from coordinate 15,375 downwards.
GACGGCCAACGGCACACATTTCCTGCAGGATGCGACGCAGGTCTCTTTCACTGGCGGCATACTGGTTGGCGATGTGACGGTGACCAGCCCGACGACGGCCATCGTTCAGGTTGCCGTGCAGGCCCTCGCAACCATCGGCTTGCAGAATGCGACGGTTTGGACAGGAGGCGAGACAGCCACCCTGAACAATGCCTTTGCGGTGACCGGAGCGACGCCGCTCCTGCTCTCGGTTGTGCCGAGTTCCGCTCCACAGGGCAGTTCGCCGACAGTGGTGATTACCGCCAACAGCTACATGAATTTTGTCAGCGGGCAAGTATCGGCAACCTTCGACGGCAATATTTCCTCACCGACAGTGAATGTGATTGATGGGCAGCATGTTTCGATCCCGATCAGCATCACCACGGACGCCAATGTGGGCAGTATCACTGCAAATTTGATTGTTGGTCCGTCGGGCAGCACCGTTCTGTATCCGTTCACCTTTACGGTTACGCAGTCGAGCGCGGCCATCACCAGCGTGTCGCCGAGTTGCGTGCCGCAGGGCGGGCAGTTGACGCTGACGGTTGCAGCCATCAACACCAACTGGGTGCAGGGCACCACCACGGCCGCCTTCTACCCGGTCCCGGTTCCCGCGCCCAGCTTCGATCTGATCAATATTATCGACCCGACGGATGCGACGCTGAACGTTGCGGTTCCGACCAACACCCCGGCTGGAAACTATGAGTTCTACATGGCCACCGGCGGCCAGATTGTCAATGCCTCGATGAAGGTCTGCGCGGCGACGCCGACTCTGACGATGAACCCGCCCAACGGCCTGCGTCCCTATGGCGCGGCTGTGAACAGTTTCTCCGCTAACTTCACCGGCCAGTTCTCGCACTTTGGCCCGACGACGGAGGCGGTGATCAGCGGCGAGGGCGTAACATTGACGAATTTCAACGTTACCGGTGTGACCAGCGCTACCGCGACGGTGACGATCATTGCCAATGTGAATGGCACGCCCACGGCCCTCGGCCCGCGTAAGATCACCCTCACCACCGGCGGAGAGATCGTTACTACCTACTTCAACGTCACTCAGACCCCGGTGGGGATTCTCAGCATTTCGCCCTATCACGGGCCGCAGAGCACCACCATGAACGTGGAGATCGTTGGCCTGAACACGCACTTTACGCAGCCCACGACCACGGTTCAATTCGGGCCGCAGATCACCGTGAACGGCGTTACCGTGAACAGCAACACCGACCTGATCGCCAATATCACCACCAGCTACAACGATGGCGGCGTCCTCGCCACGCCTCCGGGATGGCAGAGCGTCTACGTCAACAGCGCGGCAGGAACTGGCTTTACAACTGCCGCGGGCCTGCCCACCACGACAAGCGGCGCGGGAACCGGAGCGGTGGTTTCGATTACCGCCTCGGCGACGGGCGCTCTGACGTCGTGCACGGCAACGTCGGGAGGCAGTGGATACCAGGTCGGCGATTATGTCTATCCGACCCAGGCCGGAAGCGCGGGCAGTGCATGCCAGGTGACGGCTGTGGACGGAACGACAGCCATTACAACGATGATCACCGTTCAGGAGCAGGAGATCACCGGCTTCCTGGTGGATTCGCCGGCTCTGCCGAGCCTGGTGAGCGTCTGCGTGACCGGGACGGGCCCCTATTCGACGAGCACAGTTCCTTGCGTGTCGAGCGCCCAGCAGGGAGCCACGGTGGGCGTTACCATTACCGGCTCATTGACCAACTGGGTCCAGGGAACGACCGAGGCGATCCTCGGCGCGGGTGTCTCTATCGGGGATCTGACGATTACAAGTCCCACAACAGCCACGGCGACCATCGCCGTCAGTCCGACGGCTCCGGTGGGCGGCAACAGCGTCATCATGTTCACCGGTTCTGAACTTGTCAGCGGCACCGGATTCAGCGTAACTCCGGGCGCGTCGCTCATCTACAGTGTTGGGCCGGTTGGCTGCAATGCCAACGCCATCACCATTGCGGATGTATGCGGTGTGTCGAATGGCGCCGGGACGCCTTATGTGGTTACGCAGCTGCAAACGGCGACGTTGAATATAGTCGGCGTAGGCACGCACTGGCTCCAGGGCGAAACCACGGCCAGCTTCGGCGCCGGTGTCGCTACCGATAGCCTTACGATCACCAGCCCGACCACAGCCACCGCTCAAATCACCGTGCTGTCCACATCGCCGGTTGGCTTTGCGGCGCTGACCATGACCACCGACGGTGAAGTCACCACCTTGCAGCAGGCCATCGATATTGAAGAGGGATTCCCGATTCTGCTGGCTACCTCGCCCAGCGGAGGCGAGCAGGGTAACAACATCACCCTGCAAGTTCTGGGACGCTTTGCCAACTGGCAGCAGGGAGTTACTTCGGCTGCCTTCAATAACAACGACATCACGGTGAACTCGGTGACCGTGATCGACTCCAACAACCTGCAGCTGGCCATTACTGTGACTCCCTGGGCCTATGTGGACTATAGCTCGCCGTGCGGCCATGTCCTGACGGTTACAACCGGAACCGAACAGGAAGCTGGCAGTATCAATCACAACGACGCAGGCTTGTTCTGCGTCTCGCAGGGCGCCGAAGAGATCACCGCTGTCTCACCGCTCGCAGGCATCCAGGGTATGACGGAGTCGGTGACGATCACGGGCGCGGCCACCAACTTCATAGCGGGCGTCACGCAGGTCAGCTTCGGCGATCCTAACTTCCAGGTTGGCGAGATTCAGGTCAACAGCGCCACCAGTCTCACGGTTCCGGTGGCGATTACGACCTCAGCCTCCACGGGCTTCAAGACAATCACTGTTTCTACCTACGGCCAGGTAGCCTCACAACAGTATGGATTCACGGTCTATCCGGGCGTAGCCACGCTCAATGAGGCGATTCCCAACCAGGCCGAACAGGGCGCGCCAATCGTCACCAGTCCAACCTGCTCTACCCTCCCGTACTGCATGGTCCGGCTGCTGGGCCAGTACTCGCACTTCAGCGACTTGAGCACGGCCACCTTCGGCGCGGGCATCACCGTGAATTCGGTCTCTTACGTGAGCGACACCGAGGTGGATGCGTACATCTCCATCGATCCACTCTCCTATCCAGGCGGACGCACGGTTACAGTCACGACCCCAGGCGTCTCCTGCGCCTTCCAGCCTCCCATTGCCACCAACGATGTTACGTACAGCGGCTGCACGCCGGGTGTGAGTACCGGCACCGGCAGCGAGATTGTCACGGCCAACATCTTCAGCATCATCCCCGGCCCGGCGATTATCAGCAATGTTGCGCCCAACACCGGCAACGAGGGCCAGGAAGTGGTCTTCAACATCACCGGCGAGGCGACGCACTGGGCGCAGAACTTCACCCAGTTCTATATTGGCGGCCAGGGAAGCGACATCACCGTCAATTCCGTGGTGATTAACAGCCCCACCAGTGCCACGGCGGATATCAGCATCTCTCCGACGGCCAATCCCGGTCCGCGCTCCGTATCGATGGTTACGGACGGTGAAGTGACGGTAGATCGCGGCGCATTCGTCGTCACCGGCGGCATCCCCGTCATCTCCTACATCACCCCCAACAGCTCGCTGTATGGGACTAACGGCGTCGAAGTCACTGTGGTCGGCAACGCCTATACCGAATGGAACGCCTCCAGCACTGTATCCTTCGGCCCCGGCATCACCGTAAACAGCTTCCAGGTGGATGATACCTCTCACATTGAGGCCGTCCTCAACATTGGCCCGAACTGCACCAGCCCCGGCGTTCCCTCCGGCTGCGCTCAGCTCGGTTACCACACCGTCATCGTCCAGACCGGCGCGCAGGTGCTTACCAGCAACTTCCAGGTCACTGCGCCAGCGCCTCCGCCGACTCCTTATATATGGTATGAATCGCCGTGGTCGGGACTTCCGGGCCAGACCTTCACGATCACCTTCTACGGGCTCTATACCAACTGGGACATAGGTCCGGGTGAGGCTTGCTCGCAATCGGGCACGACTCTGACCGGCTTCAATGCCGCTGTGACGGTGAATTGCTTCCAGGTGCTCAGCCCGAATAGCGCGACGGCTAACATCACCATCAGCCCGACGGCCACTGCTTCGGTGAGCGACCTGACCCTGACCACGAATCTGGTGGGCGGCGGCCAGGAGGTGGATACCGCGCAATTCAGCGTGGTGGTCTCCGTGCCTACCTTGACCGTTGTCGATCCGGGATCGTCGATGCAGGGAACAGAGAACCTCACGGTCAACATTCTCGGCAATTACACGACCTTCGACAGCACCACGACATTCAACTTCGGCGAGGGCATCACGACCAACGGTCCGCCAACGATCCTTGGACCTGGCATCGCCACGCAGAGCATCAGCATCGCTCAACTGGCCAATCTGGGCGGACGCAGTGTTGTCGCGACGACTCCGGATGCAACGCTGGCTTCTGCCCAGGTTGTGGGCGGCGCGGGCTTCACGGTCACGCCGAGCCTTGCTCTGATCTCGGCGGTTACACCCAACACCGCCCTGCAGGGCCAGACGCCGCAGGTGGAAGTCACCGGCCAGAACACGCATTGGAGTGGGTCTACCATCTTCCAGTTCGGCGACGGCATCGTGGTCACCAAGTACACAGTGAACTCGGCTACCGACGCCACGGTTTGGCTGGCTATTCCGGCGTACGCTGGGGAGGGTCCGACGTGGGCGACGGCGACGACGCAGGGCGAAGTTGCTACTCTCAACAACGCCTTTGTTGTGCAGGCCGGCACGCCTTACCTGCTCTCCTCCGGACCGGGTTCGGTGCCGCAGCAGAGTTCCGCGGTCTTCACCATCCTGAGCCAGGCGACACAATGGCTGACGAATCCGCCGACGGTCTCCTACGGCGACGGAGTTGTGCTCACCAATGTCAACGTCACGGGGAACACTTCGCTGACCGTGGACGGCTACATCCAGCCCACCACGTACACGGGATATCGCAACCTCACCGTCACCTCCGGCACGCAGGTTCTGGGCCTGAACAATGTTCTGTACATCAGGCCAGGACCGGCGGTGATCAATGATGTTGTGGCCAACACCACCGGCCAGGGCGCAACCGTGACGGTAACGATCAACGGCACCAACACGCATTGGCAGCAGGGAGTCACCACTCTCACCTTCCCGAATGTGCTGATCAACGGCACACCCACGGTCAACTCGCCAACTTCGATTTCCGTGAACATCACCGTGAATGACTCGGCGCCGGCGGGCGAGGAGTCGATCACGGCGACGACGCTGGGCGAAGTTGCCACCGGAGTCAATGTCTTTACTATCACTCAGACCCAGCCGGAGCTGCTGGCAGTCGTACCGTCCAGCCAGGTTCAGGGCTGGACCGGCAACGTCAACCTCACCGGGCAGTTCACGAGCTTTAACACTGCTGCCGGATGCTCGCCTAACTGCACCACGGCCAACTTTGGCTCGGGCATCACAGTCAATTCAGTAACGGCGACCGACTCCTCACACGCCACCGCCAACATCACCGTCTCCCCGACGACGACGCTGGGCTATCGCAACGTGACCGTCACCACGGGGACTGAAGTTGTTTCATTGAATAATTCCTTCCGTGTCACCGTCGGCCCGGCGGCGATTGTCTCCGCGCTGAGTCCGGATAGCGGCGCGCAGAACCAGTCGTACAATGTGCTGGTTGTTGGCAGCCAGACCCACTTCCTGCAAGGCACCACTACGGCCAACTTTGGTCCCTATATCCAGGTCACAGGCGTCACCGTGACCGACACGCTGCACGCGACTGTCGCCATCACCATTCCCGCTTCAACGCCGCTGAACACCTACGACGTGTCGCTGACCACGGGCGGAGAAGTCGCCACGCAACTCGGCGCATTCACCGTAACCACCGGCTCTCCGGTTCTTACCGTTGTGAACCCGCCGACTGGTCATCAGGGCGATCCGACCTTCACTGTCAACCTGACCGGCCTGTTCACGCACTTCAACACCGCCGCCGGCTGCTCGCCCAATTGCAGCACGGCCAGCTTCGGCGCCGGCATCACAGTCGGCCCGGTCACGGCGACCAGTCTCACTCAAGCTTCTGTCCCCGTAACCATCTCTCCGAGCGCGACGATTGGCTCGCGCAATGTTACGGTCACAACCGGTTCAGAGACAGCCTCCATCACCGGCGGCTTCAGCGTACTGGCAGGCGTTCCGGCCGTGATTACCGCGGCTCCCAGCAGCGGTCAGGCGGGCACCACGACCAGTGTCGTGATTACCGGCCAGTTCACCACCTTCCAGGCGGGCTTCTCGACCGTCAGCATGGGTTCGGGAATCACCGTGAACTTCATCACCGGCGTCACCCTCACGCAGTTGACCGCCAACATCACCATCGCCTCGAACGCCACTGTGGGTAATCGTGATGTATCGGTCACTACCAACGGCACGACGCTTACGCTCTCCAATGGATTTGCAGTCACTGCCGGTACACCAGTGATTACCGGCATCAGCCCCAACTTCGGCAACCCCGGCCAAACCGGTCTGACGATGACCATCACCGGCCAGTACACCAACTGGACGACTGCTTCGACGGTCACCATCGGCACTGCCGCGGATGGGATCACCGTATTGGGCGCCGCTGGTCCTGGATTACCAGGTCCCGTCATTACGGCTACTCCAACCAGCATTACGGTTAGCGTGAGCATCGCCGCGGGCGCTCCAGTCGGCCCGGCGGGCGTTACGGTCACAACTGGTGTCTCTTCGCAGAACGTTGCCGGCGGCTTCACCGTGCAAGCTGTTGTCATCCCGGCGCCTTCGATCCTCTCGATCAGCCCAGGCATGAACGCCGGCGGTGTACCCATCAACAGCGAACTTTTCGTGGTCTTCAGCCAGCCGATGGACATCGCCACGTTCACCACCAGCAACATTTATTTGCAGCTTGACAATCCAAATAGCTCGATTAGCATACCCATCAGCCTCAGCGTGGACGCTACTGGCCGTGTTCTGACCATTACGCCTAACTCGCTACTGGCTGTCAATTCTCAGTACTATCTCCACATGTCCAGCGGCATCACGGACGCCACGGCTGCACACAATCCCATCAACGCATACGGCCAGTATTTCAACACCGTCTTCAGCGCTGTCACGACGTCGCCCACGGTGGTTGCATTCAATCCGCCGGCTTTGAGCACGGTAGGCACCAATGTGCCGGTTCAGCTTGAGTTCAGCACGGATATGGACCAGGGAACGGACACTGGCGTGACCATCTCAACCGGCGGCAATCCGGTTGCCGGAACCTTCATGTGGAACAGCAATCCCTACGGGACTAACCCGCCGGGATGGGGACCGGGCAACCTGCTGTACTTCTCGCCCACCACGCCTCTGGCGGCCAACACCACCTATACCGTGGCCTGGGGATCGCCTCTGACTGATACCGCCGGCAACGCCGTGACGCCGGGTTCGTTCACCTTCACCACCGGCAGCGGCGCGGATACAACGACGAACAACGCGAGCAGCGATGTTGTGACTGGCCAGACCAACGTCGGCACCAATGTCGCGCCGCAGATGTTCTACGCCAAGCCGATCAACCCGATCAACATCAACACCAGCACGCTGCTGATGTACAACAGCGACAGCGGCAAGTACATCAACGGCACGGTGACGGTTGCGCCCAACGGCATGAGCGCCACCTTCACTCCGGCTGTGCCGCTGCTGCCCAACACGTACTACCGGCTCTATCAGGCGGGCGGATACTACGACGCGGATGGCTATACGCCAACCAATACCGGCGCGTATCTGAACGGCTTGAACACCTACTTCACTACCGGCAACGGTTCTGATCTGACCCCGCCAACGGTGGCTTCGATTTCGCCGGCTAACAACGCCACGGCCGCGCCGCTGAACGCGCAGGTCATTGCAAAATTCAGCGCGCCTATCGATCCGGATGCAGTGAACGGCATCATTACGGTGACGCCTTCGGGCGGTTCGCCGATCGCCGGCACGGTCTCGCTGGCCAGCGATCTGGTGACGCTGTTCTTCGTCCCAACGAACGTGCTCGCGCCTTCCACGGTTTACACGGTGCAAATCACGGGCTATCAGGATGTGGTTGGAAATGCGGGCTCCGCCTTCAGCAGCACCTTCACGACCGCGACTTCCATTACTCCGATCAATGTTTCGACCGGCTTCAATGCGAGCGGGCAACTGATAACCACCAACAACACGAACGACGCGAACTGGAGCTATATACCTGTCGCCAATCTTCCCGGACAGAGCGGACGGCCCCTATACTTGTTCACGGCTGGCGCCTATGCAACCGGAGCGGCAGCGCCGCTGCAAACTGTTGGGCCGGGCGACACCGGTTGGTGGACCGGCGGATGGCCGGCTAACGGTCCGAAGTCGGACTGGATAGCCATCAATCCGAATGCCATCGCCAACAACACGCTGGGCGTCTATTCGACGACATTCAATATCACCGGCAGCACTTCAAACCTCTGCCTGGTGGGCCAGATGGCGATCGACGACAACGGCGAGCTGGCAATCAATGGAACAGCCATTACCGGCGACATCAGCACCAACACCAGCTTCACGCAGTTAAACATTCCGATTTCAAGCTACGTGACTAGCGGCTCGAATACGCTGTCGATGGGCTGGGGCTCGACGGACAACTCATACGAAGCCTTCCGCCTGCAGGCTGTGATCGAAACCTGCGGCGCCAGCGAGACTTCCGCTACTTCGGTGAATAACAATCACGCCGGCCTGGTGGTGACCAGCGCGACGCCCTCCTATAGTTCGGGCGGCGCGCCCACCAATTCGTCCATCACCATGGTCTTCAATAACCCGCTCGATCCGGCGACGGTCAACTCGACCACTCTGCCGGTCATGATTGGCTTTAACAGCAACGCAGAGATCGCGGGAACCTACGTTTTCGGCACCACGAACGTGCCCAATGACACCGTGACCTTCACGCCGGACACGCCGTTCCCGACCAGCACGCAGATCTGGGTTGGCGCTTGCAACGGTCCGTACGATCTGGCCGGAGACAATGCCGCGTACAGCGGTTGCTATACGCAGATCACCTACTTCAATACCGCCAGCACTATCGCTTCGGGCCAACCTGCCAACACCGCCTTCGCGGTGACCGCCTTCTCGCCGTCGGCGGGAGCGACCAATGTGGGCCTGCGCGCGCCGGTGGTGGCAACCTTCAACCGCTCGCTGAACTTCAGCACGATCAACTCCAACGACTACGCGCTCTTCAACGGCGATGGACAGAGCCCGTGGTGCAGCGGCGGCAGCTACAGCCACTCGCAGGATGGAACGAGCATCCAGTTCAATTGCGGCGCGCTGCCCTCCAGCGCCACACTGACCGCCTTCCTCGGCAGCGGCCTGCAGGATTGGAACGGCGATGCGCTGACGCCTTACACCAGCCAGTTCTCGACTAGCTACTACGACTCGAACACCAACGGCTCGATTATCAGCACACGGCCGGGCAACAGCGCCAGCGGCGTGAACGTTAATCTGCCCATCGTCCTGACCTCCAACCTGCCGATCAACGCCGGCACAGCAAGCTCGGGCATCGAGGTGGCGCAGAACAACGTGGCCGTTCCGGGCACGGTGCAAGTGCTGGATAACGGCTACACGCTTGAGTTCACGCCCAGCGTTCCCTGGACTCCGGGCGCGCTGATTCAATGGTGGACCACCGGCAGCCTGACCGATACCACTTACAACACTAACTTCAACGGCACCAGCGGCTACTTCTATGTCGCCGCCAGCACCGCCTCGGCGACGCCCACCGTGCAGGTGGCCTCTCCAGCGGAAAACTCCACTTCCGAGCCGCTCAATACGGTCTTCGACGTTCAATTCAACACGCCGCTGAATCCGGTGACAGTCTGCGGCGCGGCTACCTGCCCGACAACGTCCATGACAGGCACCAACATTTATTTGACCAACGGGTACAGCGGCTCGTATCTGGCCGGCGTTTACTCCATGCCGCAGCCGAACGAGGTACGCATCGTGCCTTCGAGTGCATTGCCCGCCAGCAGTTACATCTACCTGCATATCACCACCGGCCTGCAAAGCACCACCAGTGTGCCTGCCACCTCCACCTACTGGTATGAGTACACGGGCACGACCTCTGACAGCACGCTGCCTGTGGTGACCAGCGCGGTGCCCTACAACGGCGAAACCGGTGTGGGCGTCAATGTGCAGCCGGGCGTGATCTTCAGCAAGTCGATCGATCCGGTCAGCGTCAACGCCAACACCTTCCAGGTGACCAATGGCGGTACGCCTCTGGCGGGCAGCTACTGGTTCAACTCCGGCGACACGCGTGTGGAGTTTGTGCCCTACGCGCCGCTGCCGGCCAACACCAACCTGGTAATTAGCCTGAACGGCGTCCTCGACCCCGTGGGCAACCCGGTCACCTTCAGCTCCAGCTTTACGACCGGGGCGACGCCCGATGTCACCGCGCCAACCGTCCTTTGGACCAGCGTTGCCAGCAGTGAGAGCCTCCCCACCAACGCGGCCATCACGATTCAATTCAGTGAACCGATGGATGCGACCACCTTCAGCACAGGCAGCAGTGGTGACATCTACATCTATGACAGCCTGCTGAGCACCCGCGTTCCCGCCACGCTCTCCTGGAATGCGACCCAGACGGTTGCCTATCTGGCGCCGACCTCACCATTGTCCGCCGGCCGCGAGTACTACTTCTATGTCAACACCGGCACGGACATAGCGGGCAACGTGGTCAGTGGCATTGAAACCACCTTCTATGCCGAATTCACCAGCGCCACGACTGCGCCGACAGTGATCAACTTCAATCCGCTCTCTGGCGCGACCGGCCTGGGCACCAACGCGATCATCGAAGCGCAGTTCTCTGCGCCCATCGATCCTAACTACCTGTCCGGCGTCACGCTTTCGCAGGGCGGTTCGACGGTGACGGCCTCGACCTCGATGAGCGCGGCCAACACGGTTCTGCAACTCATTCCGAGCGTTGCCCTGACGCCCAACACCATCTACACGATGACGATCGCGGGTGTGAAGGATCCGGCCGGCAACAGCGTCGCCACGGTCACCAACAGCTTCACCACCGGTCCGAGCTACGACATCACCGCGCCGACGGTAGTCTCCATCGATCCGCCGAACAACGCCACGGTGGGAACCAACGCGATCGCCAAGATCGTCTTCAACAAGCCGCTGAACCCGCTGACAGTTAGCAACAGCACCTTTGCCATGGAGCTGAACGACACTAGCCAGTGGATTCCGCTGACGGTGACACAGTCGGCCGATGGCAAAACAGTGACGTTGACGCCGCAGCTACCGCTGCTGCCCAACACCACCTACCGTTACTACGTCGGCTACGGCAGCTACGTCCAGGATCAGGACGGCAACAACGTCTCTGCGGGGTGGTATTACTTCACCACCAGCAGCGGCGCGGACACAACGACTCTGACGGTCACCAGCGTCAGCCCAGCGAACACCGCTACGGCCATTCCGCTGAACGCGGTGGTCATTGCGATGCTCAGCGCGCCGATCGATCCGACCAGCGTGACACAGAACTCGATCCAACTGCTGAACGGCGCAACTCCGGTGGCGGGCACGGTGAGCGAGCCCAACAATCAGGAGTTGATCTTCACGCCTACCAGCGCGCTGGCGGCGGGTATCACCTACACGGTGAATGTCTCCGGCTTCACAGATGCCAACGGTAACTCGGTAACACCCTACAACGGCACCTTCACCACTGGAACGGCTGCATCGGCCGGCGGGCTAACCTTCACCGGCTCCAACATCACATCGGGAGCGACGGTAGGTTCCAACACGCAGCCGATCATCATGACCTTCAGCCAGATCCTCGATCCGGCGACGGTCAACAGCGCCACGCTGAAGGTGATGGACACCTGGAACAGCAACATCACCATTGCCGGAACGTATTCAGTTAACGGCAACCAGGTCACCTTCACTCCCACTACTCCGTATCCGAGCGGAGCGCAGATCTATGTGGGCGAATGTGGCGGGCCAACGGACATTCTGGGCGATGTCTTCCAGAACGGCGGCTGCTACGGGTCACAGTTGGTGTGGTTCTATGCGCCCGCTGTTGCGGACACTACGGCCTTGCAGGTGCTTTCGGTCAATCCGGCAAACGGCTCTACCAATGTGCGCCACGATCTGAATCCGTCCGTGACCTTCAACGAGTCAATCAACCCGTACAGCGTCTGGAACAACTCCAACAACTTCCAGTTGTATGCGGGCCAGGATCTTCAGGATAACGGCGGCTTCACCATCTCGGCCGACGGCCGCACGCTGACCTTCAACAACGGCGCGCTGGACAACGGCACTACCTATACCATCGTGGTGCCTGCCGGAGGAATCTACGACATTTCCGGCAATACGCTGGCGACTCCTTACACCAGCACCTTCACCACGGCCTCCAACCCCGCCACCGGCAACGGCGGCTTGCAATCCACGAATCCCGGCAACAATGCCTCGAGTGTCCCAACCGACACGCAGTTGACGCTTTACATGAATCGCCAGGTCAATCCCTCCTCGGTATCGGCGAGCAGCCTGACAGTTACTGTGAACGGCCAGGTTTACGCCGGAACCGTGCAGGCGACGGCCGGCGGCTACGAGATCCAGTTCACGCCCACCGTACAGTTCCCGAATTCGGCGACGGTCCAGTGGTTCCTCTCCGGCAGCGTGTTGGATATCTACGGCGATTACTTCAGCGGCAACAGCGGCTACTTCTACACCGCTGCTGCCGTGAATATCGCCACCGGTTCGCCGACAGTCATCGCGACCAGCCCACGCTGCTGCGGCGAGAGTAATTTCCCGACCAATGGCGAGGTGGACATCGAGTACAACCTGCCCATCGACCCGACCACACTGGCCGGAAACGTGTATCTCAACAGCGGCCCGTCTACTCCGACATTCACGGTCGGCCTGGCTCCTGGTACAACGAATGTGGTGCGCATCACGCCCAATTCACCCTGGAATATTGGGTCCACATTCTATGGCTTCTGCGCGAACGCCAGCGTCAAGGGAACCAATGGAGTTGCGGCCACGAGCGATTGCTATGCTGACTACTTCTACACCGGTTCGACGACGGACACCACCCCCGGCACGGTCAAGATTGGGCCGCCCGACGGGGCGATCAATGTGGGCACCAACGCCTACATCCGTCTGCAGTTCTCCAAGCCGGTGGATGTGACGACCATCAACGCGACCAACGTGGCCATTACCGCCGGCGCAACTCCGATCCCCGGCACATGGTCCTACAGCTACAGTGGCAGTGACGTGATCGGCGCCAACTTCTCGCCGGTCAATCCGCTGCCGCCTTCGACGGCGATTACCGTCAGCGTCAATGGGCTGCTGGATTACGCCGGGAATTTGTTCAACGAGCCCAGCGCGACCTTCACTACCGCGGCCACGCCCGACTACACTACGCCCAGTGTCTCGCTTGACTTCGGAGGGAACACGAGCGGTATTTCCACCACCGCATCCTTCACCTGCCACTACTCTGAGGCAATGGATCCGAGTAGCATCAACAACAACAACACGTACCTCTACAGCTACGTGACGAATGCCCACGTCCCGGTGACCTACACCTGGTCCACGGACCTGACATCGGTCACCATGACGCCGGTCACGCCGCTCTTCGCCAACTCGGAGTACAACTACTACTGCGATGGCGCCATCGACCTCACAGGAAACGGCCAGAGCAATAGCAACTCCTACTTCTACACCGGCAGCGGTCCTATCACCACCGGACCGGCGCTGCTCTATGCCAATCCGCCCAACGGCATGACTAACGTGCCGATCAACACCAACAACGGCCCGTGGGATGGCACCAGCCTCGGCCTGCTCTTTAACGAGCCGTTCGCGAGCGACTCGCTGGGCCAGATTACTCTGACTCCGAATGGCGGCAGCCCGATGCCCATTGCCGTCTATCCGGAGTTCGGCAACACCATCGCCTGGGTGCAACTGCCGTGGGCCCTGGCGCCGAGCACCCAGTACACCTTCAACGTCACCGGCGTCACCGATTTGAGCGGGAATGCGATGACGCCTGCGACCAGCACCTTTACCACCGGAACTGGCTTCGACTGGACGCAGCCGACCGTGGCTTCCACCAATCCGGCCAACGGCGTTACAACCACAGGTGTTCCGACATCGGTCTCGTTGACCTTCAGTGAAGCGATCGATCCGGTGCTCCTCTACACCTCCAGCACCGCCAGCAGTTCCAGCTCCTCCAACATCTACCTGCAAACCCACAACTCGAAGACCTATGTGCCGGCTACCCTCAGCTTCTCGGCCGATTACAAGACCGTAACGCTGACCCCAACGGCGCCGCTGGCTGAATCGACGATCTATGACATCGTCATCTACGGCAACAACTTCTGGCCCTACGACATCGCCGGCAACAGCTTCAATACAAGCGGCTATGTCACCTCCAACAACGGCTATGTGTACAGCGAGTTCACCACCGGCACAAACGCCGCGGTGAACGGCGTCTGCGGAACGGCGAACGGTATGACCTTCTCCGCTCCGCCCACCGCCAACCTCTGCTCGACGGGGACGGCCTCGGCAGTGAACAATGCTGGTGGCGCCGGCGGCTTTACCTGGAGTTGCGGAGGCCAGTACGGAGGCACAGCCGCCTCCTGCTCGGCCACCGTCACTCCGGCCAGCGCCTGCTACGCGCAGCCTACGGGCCTGGTCTCCTGGTGGAAGGGCGACGGCGACGCCACCGACCACATGGGCAACAACAACGGCACGCTGGAGAATGGCGCTGGCTTTGCTCTCGGCGAGGTCAACGACGCCTTCAGCTTCAACGGCGACAATCAATACGTGCTGATCGGTGAGCCCGTCCCGACCGACCTGCAAATCCAGAACAACATCACCATGTCGGCGTGGATTTATCCAACGGCTTATCCGACCACGAATGGGACCCCAAGCGGCAGCGCGGATTGGGGCATGATCATGGGCAGCGAAAATAGTCCCGCGGATGGCGCTGCCTTCTTCTTAAGCGGCTATCCGAACGTCATCACGGACGTCCCCATCGGAGCCATCGACTTCGACCTCGGGGACGGCACCAACTGGCACGAGGCCTTGACCACAACCCAGGTGCCTCTCAATCAGTGGACGCTGGTGACCGTGGCGGCAACAGCCAACAACCCGATGCAGATCTACTTCAACGGGGTGGCTCAACCCACCGTAAACAATGGGACAAGTGTATGGACAGGCACGGTGGCGTACAACACCGAATGGTTTGGCATCGGGCAGGACAGCTACACCAACTACCCCTTTAACGGCCTGATCGACGAGGTTCAGGTCTACAACACCGCCCTGACTGCCGCGCAGATCCAGGGCATCTACAACGCGGGCAACGCCGGCGTCTGCCCATAACACAGAACCGGCACTCTAAAACACTGCGGGGACCGCCAAGG
>JBKQLG010000207.1:0-16444 GCA_052147235.1 Occallatibacter sp. | reverse complement strand
CAGGCGTCTTCTCTGGCCCGCGCTTCTCTTCGGACCCTAACGGGCTGCCTTGGCCGCCCCTGACGCAATTCCTGTGGGTGAAACATTCCATCCAACAAAGCTCCATTTTAGCTCATCCCCGCTGACGCACAGCCAAAAGCCGCGCCGATGCTACGATGAAGATTCGAGGATGCTTCCACATGGCGCGCCAAACCAGCCACGTGATCGTTCAGCCAACCGCACCCGGCACCCAGAAGCCGGCCCGGCCCCGTGATCCGGTGGCCAGCGGCAAGCGGGACGCCGCGCACAATCGCGCCGCCAGCCACAACTACTTTCTGCTGGAGAAGTTCGAGGCCGGCGTCAGCCTGCGCGGGACCGAAGTGAAATCGATCCGCGAGGGCAAGGCCAACCTCAAAGACTCCTACGGCCTCATCCAGAACGGCGAGGCCTTCCTGCTCAATCTTCATATCGGCCCGTACTCCCACGGCAACATCTCCAACCACGACGCCACCCGCACCCGCAAGCTGCTGCTGCACCGCGCCGAGGTTCGCAAGCTACTATCGAAGACGCAGATCAAGGGCCACACGCTCATCCCCACCCGGCTTTACTTTCGCAACGGGCGGGTAAAGTGCGAACTGGCCGTGGCCAAGGGCAAGCAGGACTGGGACAAGCGCGAGACCGAGAAACGCCGCGAAGCCGACCGCGAGGCCCGCGCCGCCGTCAACGCCAGCAAGCACCGCGGCGGGCGGTGACTGGCTGATCAACCGAAGAATACACTGAGGAAATGATGAATACTCAACTCTCCTTTGCCCCCCTTGCAGGAATTGAAACCGAAGTGCTGGCCGTTCTGTCTGCCGACACACAAACCGGCAAAGCCCCCGACGCCAAGCCCCAGCCCGTGCTGCTGACATCGGACGCTGCCGTCCAGGCCGCCGCGGCCTCCGTGCTCTTGAGCGGCGAATACAAGGCTGGCGCCAATGAGACGGTGCTGCTGCATGCTCCGGCCGGAGTGGCCGCCAAGCGCCTGCTTCTCGTCGGCCTGGGCAAGCAAACCAAGGCCACAGCAGATAAAGTGCGCAATGCCGCCGGAACCGCCGTGCGCTTCGTCAAACCGCGCGGCATCCGGGAACTGGTCTTCGCTCTTCCTGAATCGGAACTGCTTCCTCCCGGACCATGCACACGCGCCGCCGTCGAGGGAGCCTACGTCGGCGACTTCGACCCCGACACCTATCGCAGCGACCGCAAGGACCAGAGCGTCGAATCCTTTACCCTGGCCGTGCCCGCCGGCGCCGATCATGCAGCCCTCAAAGCCGCCTTCGCCGAAGCCATCATCATCGGAGAGAGCCAGAATTTCACCCGCACGCTGGTCAACGAGCCGGGCAACAAGATGACTCCTACCATCCTTTCCCGCCGCGCCGTGCAGATGGCCGAGGAGGTCGGCCTCGACTGTAAGACCTACTCCACCGACAAGCTTCACGAGCTGAAGATGGGCGCATTCTGGAGCGTCTCGCAAGGCTCCGCCGAGCCGCCCGCTCTGATTGTGTTGCGCTATGCGCCGGAGGGTGTGAAGGACGGCCCGGTGCTCGGTCTGGTAGGGAAGGGAATCACCTTCGACTCCGGCGGAATCTCCATCAAGCCGGCCGATAAGATGGAGCAGATGAAGTACGACATGGCCGGCGGCGCGGCGATGATCGGCGCCATGCGCGCCATTGCGCTGCTCAAGCCCAGGGTGCGCGTGATCGCCGTGATCTGCGCAGCGGAAAATATGCCCTCCGGCACGGCGCAAAAGCCCGGCGATGTGCAGACCGCGATGCCTTTTTCCGCCGATCAACCAGGAAAAACCATCGAAATCATCAACACCGACGCCGAAGGCCGCCTCGTCCTGGCGGATGGGCTGACCTACGCCCGCCAGTTAGGCGCAACCCACCTGATCGACGCCGCCACACTGACCGGCGCTTGTGTGGTCGCTCTCGGCTTCGTCAATGCCGGCGCATTCTCCAACGACGAAGAGATTTGGGCAAAGTTCAACGCCGCCCTCGCCACCTCCGGCGAAAACTTCTGGCGCCTGCCGCTGGGCGAAGAGTACGCCGAGCAGATCAAGTCCGATATCGGCGACATCAAGAATACCGGCGGACGCTGGGGCGGCGCCATCACGGCAGCCGAGTTCCTCAAAGTCTTCGTTGAAGACACCCCTTGGATTCACCTCGACATCGCCGGCCTCGCATGGGTAGAAGACAGCAAGCCTTACATCGCCAAAGGCCCCAGCGGCGTCGCCGTGCGCTCGATTCTGGAGTGGGTAAGGAGTTATTAGCGATTAACTGCCAGCTATTGGCTATTGCTTTTGGATGTTTGAACTAACCATAAAGATGGGTGCCCCAAGTCCGGACTTTCGGACCTGGGAACCACGAACCTCGTGCGAACGAATAGTGAGCGAATGGCCGGACCGCATGTGCTTACATCGCCTCCGGGCTTTCAATCCCCAGCCAACTCAGCGCCAGCACTAACTCCCGTAGCGCAACCGCCGCCGTAGCCATTAAAAACGTTTTCCGCGCGGGGTCTTCTTCGGTCAGAATGTGGTGCTTGTGATAGAAGTTATTGAACTCCTGCGCTAACTGAAAGGCGTGCTTGGCGAGATGGGCCGGCTCGGAGGTTGCAATGCACTGCTCCAGCACAAGCGTCCGCCGCGCGGCGCGCAGCCACAGCGCCCAGATGTCTTCGGCGTCCTCCCCATGAAGGTAGCCATCTAACTCTGCTAACTTCGCAAACCCAGCTAACTCCGCTTCCGGCGTCGTTCCCGCCTTACGGAAGATATTCCTCGCCCGCACTACGGCATACTGAATATACGGCCCTGTTTCGCCCTCAAAGCTCAGCGCGTCCTTGAAGTCGAAGGCGATGACTGAGTTACGCGTGAATTTGAGCATAAAGTAGCGCAGCGCGCCGATGGCGATCTGCTCGGCAATGCGCGGCCGGGCAGCTTCGGCCTCCGCGCCGCCGGTCTGGCGCGCGTCCACTTCGGCGCGCGTGGCGGCAATGAGTTTGTCGATCAAATCGTCGGCCTTGACGCCGAAGCCCTTGCGCCCGCTGACTTCGATGTAAGGGCGCTTCAAGTCTTCCTCGGAAACGTCGTAGCCTAACTCAACGGCGCAGCGCGGCGTCAGCGCCACCATCTCATAACTGAAGTGCGTATAGCGATCCGCCTGATCGGTGTATCCCATCCCGCGCAGCGCCTGAATCACATTAGCTTGCGGGTCGCTCTGCCGCGCGTCAATCACGTTATAGATCGCCTGCGCTCCGCCAAACTGCGGATGGGGCTCATCGCCCTGCTCAGCCGAAATCCAGCACTCATGCTTCAGGTAAGTAAAGAACGGCTTATACCCGAAATCCTTTCCCAGCAGGCCAAACTTCCATAAGTGATAGGCTATATCCTTGCCAACATAAGTTATTGTTCCGTTCGAGCGGACTATAACTTTTGCATCTTCGTTAAGGTCGCCCTCGGCAATCTCTGCGCCCGGCCTCGTCATCACCCAGCAGCCCTTGTTCTTGCCCCTGGTCTCGAAGTAGAGTACGCCAGTCCGTTTCATCTCCTCGAAGGCCGACTCCCAGAATTTCATGTGCAGAATTTCGCTCTCGCGCGGCAGAAAGTCATACTCGATGTCCAGCCGCAGCATGGTTTCCAGGTGCCGCCGCAGGACCGCGGTCGAGATAAGGTCGGCAATCTCTGCGACTTCATTGTTGCCAGCTTCGATTTGGTGAAGGGTATTGAGACGGATTTGTTTCCTTTCTGCGGCGACCTTGGGATTAGAATCCCAACCACTTGGAAACCCCAGGTCATCAACGAGCGCGAGATACCAATCATTCACTCGTGCGTAAAGGTTCCAGCAATAGTAGTCAATCGGCATTCCATAGGACTGCGCTGCCTCACTGACGCTTAGGCCGGAAGCTAATGCAGCGCGAAAGTCTCGGTCGAGCTTCACAATCAACTGCCTGACCTGATTTGGCAGCATCTTCTCAATATACAGAAATCCAACCACCACATCGGCCACCTGCACGCCGGTGTTATCGATGTAATTCTGTACATCCACCTTTTGCCCGGCGGCGCGCAGCAGGCGCACAAAGGAATCGCCAAGAATGGCGTTGCGCAGGTGGCCGATGTGCGCGGCCTTGTTGGGATTGATGCTGGTGTGTTCCACCAGAGCGTGGACCTGCGCGGTCGGCAGGAGGCCTTCGGCATGATCGCATGCGGTTCTGCGCACACCCACCGTGCGGTCTAGCCGGGCATTGATGTAACCCGCGCCGGCAACCTCGAAGCCGGCAAAGCCCTCCAGTCCGGTGAGCGCGGCAACAAACTCCTGCGCGATGATTCTGGGCGCTTTATGCAGCTTGCGCGCCAGCTCGAAGGCAATGGGCGTAGCCAGCTCGCCAAACTTCAGATCGGGCGGAATCTCCAGCGGGATAGTTGCAAGCCCAAGATTGTACTTTGCCGCCAGAACTTCGCGGAGATGCTGCTCGAATCGTTTTTGCAGTTCCAGAATCACGTTGGCATACCTCGGAAAACCTTGATGATCATCGACATTCTAACAGAATCATACATTCGCGTGTTTTATTCGGTTCTCAAGCGGATAGAATCGCATGACGATTTGTTGGTCAAATGCGGCGAGTTAGCTCGCGCTTCGCTCGGTTAGCAAGTTAGCGAGTTAGTGTGAGTTACAACTGGTCGAAGATTTCGCGGAAATCCCACGCGCCTTGTTTGCCGGCCAGCCACTCGGCTCCGCGCACCGCGCCTTCGGCCAGGCAGCGGCGGCTCTGAATCTCGTGGCGCAGTTCGAGTGTATCGTTTGCGCCAATAGCATTAACAATGTGTTCACCCATGGCGTCGCCAACGCGATGAGAGACGATCTCGACCTTCGCTCCGGGCTGCGCTGCCTCGATAATCTGGCGCAGCGTGATGGCCGTGCCGCTCGGAGCGTCGAGCTTGGTGACGTGGTGCGTCTCGGCGATAGAGAAGGTATAGCCGTCCAGTTTCGCAAGGTCGGCGGTGAGGCGAAAGAGCTTTTGCACGCCGATGGAGAAGTTGGTTCCGTAAAGCAACGCGCCGCCACGCTCACTGGCGAGTGCCTTCATCGCGTCGAGGTGCGCGTACCAGCCGGTAGTGCCGACGACGATGCGCCCGCCGAGGCTCAGCACAGCGGTCATATTCTCGACGGCCGCCTCGGGAGCGGTGAAGTCGATAACCGCGTCGACATCAGCCAGAGCGCCGGCAGTGAGAGCGGAGGCATTCTGGTTCTCGTTGATGTCGAGGGCGCGCACCGCATGGCCGCGCTCACGGGCGATTTCGGCGACCAGGCTGCCGGTCTTTCCCTTGCCTAACACTAGAAATTGCATGACGGCCTCATAGCGACCTCAGCGGATAGTTTCATTTTATCTGGTTTGCGTTGCCGCGGCGTTATCCTGAAGTTGCCCATGTCTGACTCCGCATCCACAGAACCAATGCTCACCACAACTGCCGCGCCTCGCAAAAGGCGCTGGCCGCGGATTCTGCTCTGGTCAGCGGGCGGCCTGCTGGCGCTCCTTCTGGTGGCTGCCGGCGCGGGCGTGCTCTGGCTGCGCTCGGCGACGATCACTGCGCTGCCGGCGCTGGATGGTGACTTGCATCTGGCCGGGCTCTCTGCGCCGGTGACTGTCCGCCGCGATGCTCACGGCGTGCCTCACATCGACGCGGCGACTCAGGACGACCTCTTTGTGGCGCAGGGCTATGTAACCGCGCAGGACCGGCTATGGCAGATGGACCTCCTTCGCCGCAACGCCAACGGCGAACTGGCCGAGATTATCGGCCCCTCGATGGTGAAGCATGACAAGACGCAGCGCGTGCTGCTCATCCACAATACTGCCCAGCGCATCTACGCCAACCTGCCCGCCGCCGACCGCGCCCGCCTCGACGATTACGCACGCGGCGTGAACCTCTTCATCGCGCAGCATCAGACCACGCTGCCACCGGAGTTCCGACTGCTCGGCTATCGCCCGCAGCCGTGGAGCGGCGCGGATTCGGTGAGTGTCGGCCTGATGATGGTTGAGACGCTGGACACGCACGCCCGGACCAAGCTGAGCAGGGAGCGAGTCGCCGCCAGGCTGAATAACCCCAAGCTGGAGGCCGATCTCTATCCCGTCGGCTCGTGGCGCGACCATCCGCCCACCGGCGTGCAAGTGGACCTGAGCCAGCCGCAACCCGCGCCGCCTCCGGCGAAGGACGACGACGATGATGATGATGACGACGACGATGACCGCAGCCAGGCCAGCGCCGCGCCCTCTGTTGATGAGGTGTTGAGTGTGGGTGCCCTAGGTCCGGATTTTCGGACCTGGGATACGACCGACGACTGCGCGCCCGGCTCCAACAACTGGGTCATTGCCGGCAGGCACACAGCCAGCGGCAAGCCGCTGCTCGCCAACGATATGCACCTCAGCCTCACTGAGCCGAGTGTCTGGTACATGGCCGATCTGCGCGCGCCCGGCTACCACGCCGCCGGAGTCGCCGCGCCGGGAATGCCGTACATCATCGCAGGCCACAACGAGCACGTCGCCTGGGGCTTTACCGCGCTCTATGCCGACGTGCAGGACTTGTACATCGAGAAGCTCGATGGCAAAGGGAATTTTGAGGACAACGACGGTAGTTGGAAACCACTCACTGTCGATCACGAAGTTATCAAAGTGCGTGGCGGCAAGGACGTGCTGCTCGACGTGCAATCGACCGCCCACGGGCCGCTGATGAACCCGCTCCTCGACCACGAGACGCGCGCCATCTCATTGAAGTGGACGCTCTACGACGATTCGCTCAACGCGCTGCCCTTTTACGCGATGAATGTGGCGTCGAACTGGGCGGAGTTCTCAGCGGCGCTGGGCGATTGGTGCTGGCCGACGCAAAATGTCGTTTACTCCGACGATCAGGGGCACATTGCTTATCATGCTGTGGGGCGGGTGCCGCTGCGTACCGCAGGGATTGTTGGTGTACCGATTCAGGACACTTCTCATGAATGGGGCGGCCAATTCACTCGGAGCAGACCGAATCCCGACATCTATATCCCCTTTGACGCGATGCCCAACGCCTTCGATCCGCCCTCAGGCTTTCTGGCTACTGCCAACTCTCGTGTCACCACCACCGCGTCGCCTTACCCAATCTCAAACGAGTGGATCGATCCCTACCGCGTCGAGCGCATCTACAAGTCCCTCGAGGGTCGCGATCATCTCACCCCCGCCGATATGCTGGTTGTGCAGACCGACGTCTACAGCGAAGTCGATCAAGAGCTGGGCCATCGCTTTGCCTACGCCATCGACCACACGCCCGGCGCCGATGCGCGGCTGAAGAAGGCCGCCGACCTGATGCGCTCCTGGGATGGCAAGCTGACCACCGACTCCGCCGCCGCCTCCATCGTCACCCAAACCCGCCGCGCGCTCTGGCCGCTGATTCTGGAGCCGAAGCTGGGCGCCGACGCCAAGGAGTACCACTGGTCCGAATCCAACTTCGCCGAGGAAGAGATCATCATGCACGCCAGCCCGGACTGGCTTCCGCCGGCTTACAAGAACTGGGACGCGCTGCTGACCGACGCCGTGCGCAAAGGCATGAAGGAAGGCAAGGCTCCGGCCGACGTGGCTCGCTGGAGCTATGGAAGCTGGCACGTAGTCGATATCGAGCACCCGCTGGCCGTCTTTCTGCCGCTGGTGGGCCGCGTGGCCGGTACCGGCGAGCAGCCGTTGAGCGGCGACACCACCACCGTGAAACAGGTGGGCCGCGACTTCGGCCCCTCGCAGCGCTTCACGATGGACTGGAGCAACATTGACGGCTCGACGGAGAATATCGTGCTGGGCGAGAGCGGCAACCCCTATTCGCCCTACTACCGCGACCAGTGGAAGGACTGGTACAACGGCACGACCTTTGCACTGCCCTTCACTCCGGCGGTTGTGGCCGCTGAGACTCACCACACGCTGCGGTTGCTGCCGTGATTTTGTTTCTCTCCTCCGGCTGGTCATTTTCATGTGATGGCGTCTTTGCAATCGTTGGGGGCATCTCGGCAACTTCTTCGAGCTGGCCGCGCACCAGCATCGTGACGGTCTCCCGCTCGACAGTGACCTCGATGCGCCGCCGCTTCACGCTGCCCTGGGAGGCGCCTTCCTTGCCGGTCTCTTTCGATGGCGGAATGCCGCGGCGTAAAATGTTCATAGATTTGCTCTCTTTATTGATCCGGCCCTTGAGAATGCAACATGGATTCCCACCCGTTTCGCAAAAAGCGCGAAATGGATGGGGCAAGGTGTTTCAATACTTCTGGGCCGGATTAATAAGCTGGTGAAGGGAAGCCCGCTCTAGTTTCTACTAGAACTTGATTTGAGCCTGGATGTCTTGAATTTGGGAATGATTTCTTATGAAGTTCTATGAAGGCCAGCGATGTTATTGAGTATGAATGGGTTGTACCGCTTCGACGAGTTTGAGCTGGACCCTGCCCGGCGCACCTTGTTGCGGAATGGAAGCCCGGTTGCTCTCACGCCAAAGGCCTTTGACGTGCTTGCCTACCTGGTTCTGAATCCCGGCCGTGTGGTGACCAAGGATGAGCTGCTCAAGTCGATCTGGCCCGATTCTTTTGTGGAAGAGGGCAATCTGGCTCAGTACATCTCCGCTCTGCGCAAGGCATTGGGGGACAACTCCCGTCTGATTGCGACCGTCCCCAGCCGCGGTTATCAGTTTGTGGCCCAGGTGTACGCGGTTGAGGTCGAAACCGGGATCTCCGCCGCGGCTCTTCCCGAGGCGCGGGTGGGGGATATCTTTGTGCAACGCGTGCGGGAGCGTACCCGGATCGTCTATGACGATGCGCCGGCGGCGCAGCTTGCACAGCATGAGCCCCCGTTGCTGCTCACGAGTGGGAGTTCTCGCCGGGCGCGAGTGTGGCTATGGGTTACGGCTTCGGCGCTGGGCGGCGCGCTGCTTGCCGCGGGCGCACTGGCCGCCTATTATGGCGCGCGGCTGCATGGCGCGGCACAGTTGCGCATCTCGAATTACACACAGATCACGCATGATGGCCATACCAAGTTCATTGGCGGTACGGACGGAAGCAGAATCTATTTCACCCAGGAACAGCCATTCGACATGGCAGAGGTTTCGGTCTCCGGTGGAGTGGTCGCGCCCATCCTTACTACACTTCCGAATCCCTGGGCGGGGGACGTTTCGCCGGATGGATCGACACTGCTGCTCATCTCCCAGGTCGGCGGAATGGGCCCCGCCGATTTGCTGTGGAGCTTAAGGCTTCTGGGAGGTTCTCTTCGCCAACTTGCCAATGCTGTCTCCGCAACCTGGTCGCCTGACGGAGCGAGCATTGCTTACGCCACGGCGAGCGGCGACATCTACGTGATGCATAGCGATGGGAGCGAGGCGCATCGCATCGCCTCACCCGGAGTCTATGTAAAATCCATCGCATGGTCACCAGATGGAGGTACAATCCGGTTTTCCAAAGAGGGCATCTTGTGGGAGATGACCTCAAATGGATCCAATCTTCACCAGCTTTTGCCGGGATGGGGAAGATCGCCCTCGCAGTGGAACGGAGAATGGGCTCAGGATGGGAGATTCTACTTTGTGGCCGACGGCCAGATATGGGTTCTCGAGGAGCATCATGGATCTGGCAATAGCCTGCCCGCTGCACCGGTTCAACTGACCTTTGGCCCCATGGTCTGGGATCGGCCGACTCCCAGCCCGGACGGGAAAACAATCTACGCATCGGGCCGCACGAACCGGGGCGAACTCATCCGCTATGACACAAAATCCGGGCGGTTTCAGCCCTTCCTCGCCGGCATCTCAGCCGAGTTCGTTATCTTTTCCCCCAGCGGCAAATCCGTGGCCTATGTTTCCTACCCCGAGGGCGTTCTCTGGCGAGCCAACCCGGATGGCAGCAATCCCACGCAACTGACAGATCCTCCGGTCTATCCGAAATCGCTGCGCTGGTCGCCGGACGGAAGTGAAATCCTTTTCGTGGACCGTGCTCCGCAAGGACTCGATGCGATCTACATCGTTCCCGCGGATGGAAGCGGAAAGCCCCGCCGCCTGCTGCCGGAAGACCGCAATGCGGAGACGGATCCAAGCTGGTCGCCGGATGGGCGAAAGATCGTTTTTGCTACCTCCCCGAATGTGGGTGCAAGTTCCAAGTCCGACTTGCGCATTCTCGACATCGCAACCGGAAACGTCGCTGTCCTTCCCGCATCGGATGGCTTGGTGGTGCCCCACTGGTCGCCGGACGGACAGTCGATTGCCGCCATGACCCTGGACGCAATGGCCATGAAAGTTATCGACATCGCGCGCGGACGTTGGACCAGGCTGGACTCAGGGGCTGTCGCTTTTCCTGAATGGTCGCATGACGGCAGGTTCATCTACTACGTAAAGTGGACGGGCGATCCCGCCGTGCTTCGTATTCGCGCCGCGGACGGAAAACGAGAAACTGTGGCCGATATGAAGGGATCGCGCTACACAGGTGTCTATACGATGTGGATGGGACTCGACCCAACCGATACACCCTTGACGCTTCGCGACATCGGCACCGACGACATTTATGCCCTGACGCTGGAAAGAAAATAGGAGGCTTCAGCGAGTCGGCGCCAGCACGCTGCGCCTGAAGAATATCAATCGATCCCATCCCGCCCCATTTGCAGGCTGCCTTGTGCGAATACGCCCGGCAGAAATCGCCTCACCTGGAGCCGATGGCTTTCATTACCGCTTCGGTGACCAGCTTCACCAGCATCTCCTTATCCACTTCCAATGGCTTGCTGGAGTTGCCGGTGTTGCCATCGCGTGGACTCGGCGAGAGTGCAATCGATTTTGGCGTTTCAAGATCGGAGAGTTGGCGATCTTTATTTGTTGTATCGAATCGGGCGTCGGGCAGCCCCAGCTTCTTCTTGATGGCCAGCAGGTCGGCGCCGTGTTGTTCGGAGATGTAGGAGATGGGAGCGCCCAGTTGGGCGGCCAGCATCAGCGTCCAGCAGTAAGTCTCCAGCACTTCGGCGTACCACTCGGCGTGCGTGACGGTGTCTGCCCAGCAGATGATTCCGTGATTGGCGAGCAGCACTGTGTTATGCGTCTTGACGTAGGGCAGAACTGTCTTGGCAAACTTCGCCGTGCCTGGCGTTTCGTAGGGCGAGATGGCCACCTTGCCGACGAAGACTTCGAACTCCGGAATGACCAGATTGGGCGGCACGCGCCCGGTGATGGCGTAAGCGGTGGCATGAGGCGGATGGCAGTGGACGCAGGCCTTGGCCTCCGGCACAGCTTTGAAAAGTTCCAGATGCAGGAGGATTTCGCTGGTGCGCGGCTTGCTTCCCGCAATCTGGTTTCCTTCCAGATCGACCATGCACAGGTCTTTGGGTGTCAGGTCGTACTTGCTCACCAGCGTGGGTGTGCAGATGACCTCGTTGGGGCCGATGCGATAGGAGATGTTGCCGCCATTGCCGTCAACAAACTGGCGCATCCAGAGCTTGCGGCCTACCGCGCAAATCTCTTTCTTGATGGCTTCGGCTTCCGGCGTGAAAAACAATTTGGGATTCGCGGCGCGCGCTTTTCCATTCGTCTTCAGAGCGATGTCGTGCTGGGCGAGGAAGTCGCGCGCGGAAGGGGTCACAACGCATTTCTCTGAGATAAGCACACAGCTTGCGCCTGCTGCAAGAGCGCTCTTTGCATCGCGCATCGACACGAGCTTCTTCTCGGAAATATCATAACTTTTATTCATTTTCAACGGCACACCTCAGATTCTGAAAAAAACTCATAGCGAATGAATGTTAACCGAATCGGCGAGCAGAGAACAATATTCGCCGTACTTCTGCAAGTCTTCCAAAATGCCCGTCACAACCATGCGCGCCGGAGTTGTCTAAATAGGCCCTGGTCTTAAAGAGTGTTTCATAAACCAGTTTTGTGTCAGGGCACGACTTCAGCCGTGCCGAAAAGAGCCTTAAAAACAAGGGGTTTTAACTCCTGAGGGGTTGCAAATGGGACAGGTTGGACATTTATAAACAAGCTCTATTCACTCGATTCAATTTCACACGGCTCACCTTGATAGGAGCTTTTTATCCCACAGGACCGGCTCCGGCGGGGTGTGCGTGATGCGCACGAAGTCCGGGTGGGCGGGATTGAGCAGGATATTGGCTTCGCGACCTTGGGTGACAAGAGAAGGAACCACGAGAACAGCGGTGCGGGCTTCGGCAAGCCAGCGGTCGCCGTAGGCGCGGCTGACGGCCTGGTCGGGGGCATTCCAACCGGCAAGATCGGCGGCAGCGAGCCGCTCCACAGCCAGATCTTCCGGAATCTCGATGGTGAGAACGGCCTGGGTGTGAGGCAGACGGTTGAGGTTGGCATGAACGAGGAGTTCGAGAATTGCGCCTGCGTAGCTCTCGGCGGCGTAAATCACACTTCTGCCAGGGCTGTTCCAGCGGCCGCCGTGCAGGCGCGCGCCTCCGCCGTCGAGGAGCGGGAAGCGGGCGTCGCCGATGCGGAAGCAGCGCATAAAAGGGAGCTCAGGCAGGAATGCCATAAAAGAGGCGGTCGAGCAGCTCTTCGGCGCGGCGTGCGCCCAATTCGGTCAGAGCGGCCTCCACGGGCGGACGGCCTTCCAACTCAGGGTGCGGCTTCGTGAGCCATTCGCGGGCGTCGTCGCGGTTATCCCAGACGTACTCGGCGGCGGCGATCACCCTGGCGAGCCGTTCGGTGCGCTCACTCTCTGCCGCAGTGAGCCTGTTCCGGCGCTTGTAAGTAGCTTCGGGAACAACGCGATAGAGCAAGGCGCGGGCATGCTGGGCCGAGGCGCAGCCGCGCGCCAGCGTGAGCCGGAGGGCACGCTTGGGCAGCCCTGTCACGACAGCGGCTTCCAGATCCTGTGTAGAGAGGACTCGGCTGCCGAGAATCGCCACTCCCCCCATCACATCGGCAACATGGCCGGGCTGCATCATCCTGGGCCTCCGGTATCATTATACCGCAATTACGGTATCAATTGATACCGTTCATTTCCAGACGCTTCATCCAAGTAGCCAGTGCCTGCTGATCGGCGGTTCCGGCGGCGTGGGCTGCCTGAACATTGCGCCGCTCGCCCTGGTCGCGGTTCTGGCTGAGCTTGAACTTGCCTTCAATGCGCTCGATGGCGATGCGGAAGCCGACGATTCCGGCAAGCATCGAGCGGCGGAAATCGCCAGGCATGGCGCGCCATTTTTCCGCGTAGGCCGGCTCATGGACGCGGATCAGGCCGGCCAGCAGAGCCTCCTTGCCCGCCTCATCCTCTACCAGCTCCAGAGTTCCGTAGGCGTGGACGGCAATGTAATTCCAGGTGGGAACCGAGAGCGGATCGGCGTAGAGCGCGGGCGAGACGTAGCTGTGCGGTCCAGCAAAGACGGCCAGCGTTTCGCGTCCGGCAAGGGCCTGCCAGTGGCGATTGGCGCGGGCGAAATGGCCTTCGAGCAGGCCGTGCGGGCCCGAATCTTTCACCACCAGCGGCAGGTGCGTGGCGGTGAGCGGCGCCGCGGTCTCGGGAGTCGATTGCGGGCCGAAGAGAATGGCGAAGGAGTACGCCTGCATGGCCTCGATGAGAACGGCGCGGTCGGCGATCTGGTTGAATCTCGGTGTGTACATGAGGCTCCTACTGAATGCGCTCGAAGCTGAAGCCGGCTTCGCGCAGGGCGTGGCTGATGGCGGCAATGTGGGCCGCTCCGCGGGTTTCCAGGGTGATATCGATGACGGTTTCGCCCAGGCTGACGCCGTAGTAGGCGCGGTTGTGGATGACCTCGACGATGTTGGCGCGTTCGCGGGCCAGAATCTGAATCACGCCAAGCAGAGCGCCGGGGCGGTCCTGAAGGTGAACGCGGATGCGCAGCAGACGGCCGTCCTTGACCAGGCCACGCTCGATAATTTTGGCCAGCAGCGTGACGTCGATGTTGCCGCCCGAGACCAGAACCACGGTGCGGCGCTGGCGGAGATTGGTCTTGGACTGAAGCAGAGCGGCCAGGGCAGCCGCGCCCGCGCCCTCGGCCAGAGTCTTTTCGTGCTCCAACAGCATGAGAATGGCGCTGGCAATCTCCTCGTCGTCCACGGTGACGATCTCATCGACGTAGCGTGAGACCAGGGGGAGGGTCAGGTCGCCTACGCGGCGGACGGCGATGCCGTCGGCGACGGTGGCTTCAGCATTCAGAGTGACCGGAGCGCCGGCCTCGCGGGCGCGCAGCATCGAGGGCAGCTTCTCCGGCTCGACGCCGATCACGCGAATCCTGGGATTGGTCTCCTTGAGCGCGCAGGCCACGCCGCTGATCAGCCCGCCGCCGCCGATGGGAATGACGACGGCTTCCAGGTCGGGCACTTGCTCCAGCAGTTCCAGGCCGATGGTGCCCTGGCCGTTGATGATCTCCGCGTCGTCGAAGGGATGGATGAAGGTCCGGCCCTCTTCCAGGCGGCGACGCTGGGCCTCGTCGCAGGCCTCGTCGTAACTGGAGCCGTGCAGGACAACATCCGCGCCGAAGCCCCGCGTGGCCGCGACTTTGATCTGCGGCGTGGCCAGCGGCATCACGATCTGGCAGCGTATGCTGCGGGCCGCGGCGTGGAAGGCGACGCCCTGGGCGTGGTTGCCGGCGCTGGCGGTGATCACGCCGTGCTCCCGCTCGGCCTGGCTCAGGGTAAGCAGCTTGTTCAGCGCGCCGCGTTCCTTGAAGGACCCGGTCCGTTGCAGGTTTTCCAGCTTCAGGTGCAGCGGCAGGCCGGTCAACTCCGATAGCTCGCTGGAGAGCTGGCAGGGAGAGACGTAGATGGCTTCGCCGATGCGCGCGCGCGCCGTCTGGATGCTTGTCAGGGTGACGGATTCCAAAATGTGCCTCCTAGGTTGAGACAAATGCGGGATGAAAAGCAACTTTTATCGGGGCTGGAGATGAAAAAACCACCAGCCGCGCTCGCGGGTGGTGGCCTGGGTGCTGCATTCCAGCTTTCCGTTTCGTCAGGCTTCCGTTCCCGCGCGCGCATTGGAGCCGATAATTCGCATGGAAGGCCTCGGCGCGGCGATGCACTGGATTGATGGAACGTTCGCGTTGGCGGCGGAAGTGTGCATGACGTTGATTGAAGTAAAGCAGAGAAGCAAGGGGCGCGTCAAGAATTCTGTGTGGTTGAGGTCTTCGCCGGCCCTGCGGACGGCACTATCGATGCCGAAATCGCAACCAAGGCCATTGAGCCGCGAATATTTTTTCAAGAACATTTTGGGATGTTGGATGTAGTATTGTTAGCTGTGTGCTATTGAATTGCCTGCCGGAGTGAACACAAATGATTTGTGCGAGATGCCAAAGCCATCGAATGCGCCGGATGACCAGGAGAGGTTTCTTTCGCAAGTGGCTGGCTCCATTCTTCGGCTACTATCCCTGGCGGTGCTCCAACTGCCAGACAGAGTATTTGCTCCGAACCCGGGGCAAAAAGAGGAGTTCGACTGACGCGGGCCAATCGCAAGGGTCACCCCCTAGCCCTCCCTTAAACCAATCGCGCTGAAGGCGGCTGGTTGATCTCAAAAGACAAGCGCATGCGGCGAAATCACCTATTGGAACCTGGCCCTGAAACGGCTCCCTAAGCTTAAAACGGCTGCCGTATGTTTCTCATTTGGAAATATTAAAAGACACTTTGCGACCTTCCTCCCGGACTGAAAGCTCGGCGCCACGCTCCATTAAAGCACCCTCGCACTGAGCAGCCTCCACCTATGGGTTGAGTTCGACAGGCCGCTGCATCCTGTATGGTCAGGACGTTCCAACTCGTGGAGGCCCGATGATCTTGCTGATTCCCCAGCAACTCTCGACTTCTCCGTCCCCAAATCGCAGAGCATTTGTTCTAAGGGATGGAGAATTTCAACGCACGACCAGCCGGAGTTCTTTTTGTAAACTTGCCGCGATAGTGATATGCATCGCGGTGGCCGCCCCTTCGCGCGGTTTGCTTGCGCAGTCCACCACGCCGGACTCGCACGCCGCCGATACGCAGGCTGATAAGCCGCGGGAGGGTGGACAGCCTTCCGCCTTCGGCGGTGTCAACACCGGAGGCGTTCATCCCGCGGTTCTCGACGCCGAACATCGGCCAATCACCGCTGGCGGCTTCGTCAAAGACGGCCCCGTCCTCTTCAAAGACATCGCCCGCCAGGCCGGCTTGACTTCATGGAAGCATGTCATGGGCACACCGGAGAAGAAATTCATCATCGAGGCCAATGGATCCGGCGTATGCCTGCTGGATTACGACAACGACGGCTGGCTCGACATTTATATGGTGAATGGTTCCACGTATGATGCCGAAAGTGGCAAGGCTGCTCCTCCCAAGGCCGCGCTCTTTCATAACAATCATGACGGCACCTTTACCAATGTGACGGATAAGGCCGGTGTAGCCAACGGCCGCTGGGGATTTGGGTGCGCGGTTGCCGATTATGACAACGACGGCTGGCCGGATATCTATGTC
>JBKQLG010000206.1:0-10020 GCA_052147235.1 Occallatibacter sp. | reverse complement strand
CGCTGGTGCAACAGCAGATTGACACACGCCTGGAGCGCGGCCTGCGCGCCCTGGCGGCTCAGGGCATGAATACGGATCAAATGCGGAAGCTGGACTTCGCCCGCCTGCGCGCCGCCCAGCGCGACGGCGCCGTGGCCGAGGTGAAAACCAACATCCTGCTCGACCGCATTGCCGGTGAGGAAAACATCAGCATCAGCGACGAGGAACTGGACCGAGAACTGCAACTGGCGGCTCTGCAGTCCCGAGAGCCGGTGGATGCCTTGCGGACGCGTTTGAAGTCGGACGGCGGACTGGACAGAATCCGCGAGCAATTGCGGCGCGAGAAGACCGCGAGCCTGATGTACGAACGGCTGCCCGCATAAGGCGGCAAACAATTACCGGGGAGCTAAACTCCCCAACGGAAGAGCGGGAAGAAGAACAAATGGCATTGGTTCCCATGGTGGTTGAGCAGACGAGCCGGGGCGAGCGCGCCTACGACATTTACTCCCGTCTGCTGCGCGACAACATCATCTTTCTGGGCACGCCCATCAGCGACGATATCGCCAATCTCGTCGTGGCGCAGTTGCTCTTTCTCTCCGGCGAAGACCCGGACAAGGACGTGCATCTGTACATCAACTCCCCCGGCGGCTCCATCACCGCGGGCCTGGCCATTTACGACACCATGCAGTTCATCAAAAATAAGGTGGAGACCATCTGCATCGGCCAGGCGGCCAGCATGGGGGCGTTCCTGCTGCTGGCGGGCACCAAGGGCAAGCGCTTCGCCCTGCCCAACTCGCGCATTCTCATCCATCAGCCTTCGATGGGGGGCTTGAGCGGCCAAGCCACCGACATTGACATTCACGCGCGCGAGATTCTGCGCATCCGCGAGATTACCAATAATCTGATCGCCAAGCACACCGATCAGCCTCTGGACCGCATCGAACGGGATGTGGAGCGGGACTGGATCATGAACGCGCAAAAGGCCAAGGAATACGGCATCGTCGATGAAATCATCGATCGGCCGAGAACGTAACGTAGACCAAGAGGGAGCCATCCAATGATGAAACCGCGCGGGGGACCGGAAGAAGCGCTGCGCTGTTCGTTCTGTCACAAGTCACAGGACGCCGTGGCCAAGCTGATCTCTTCGCCCAGCGACTACCCTCGCGCTTACATCTGCGACGAGTGCGTTGCTGTCTGCAACTCAATTCTCGAGGACGACCGCGGCGGCGGGGCGGAGGGGGGCCATCCGGCCAACGTTGCCGGCCACCTGCCCAAGCCGCAGGAGGTCAAGAACTTCCTCGACGACTTTGTGATCGGCCAGGACCAGACCAAGAAGAAGCTGGCCGTGGCCGTTTACAACCATTACAAGCGCATCCAGATGAACAAGGTGCGCAACAACGAAGTGGAGCTGACCAAGTCGAATATCCTGCTGATCGGCCCCACCGGCTCGGGCAAGACGCTGCTGGCGCACACGCTGGCCAAGATGCTCGACGTGCCCTTCGCCATTGTGGACGCCACTACGCTGACCGAGGCCGGCTATGTGGGCGAGGATGTGGAGAATATCATCCTCAAGCTGCTGCAAGCCGCCGAGGGCGACGTGACGCGCGCGCAGCAGGGCATCATCTACATCGACGAGATCGACAAGATCGGCCGCAAGGATGAGAACCCGTCGATTACTCGCGACGTCAGCGGCGAGGGCGTGCAGCAGGCGCTGCTCAAGATTCTCGAAGGCACCGTGGCCAACGTGCCGCCGCAGGGCGGACGCAAGCATCCGCATCAGGAGTTCACCGCCGTGGACACCACCAACATCCTGTTCATCTGCGGCGGGGCGTTTGTGGGTCTGGAGCGCGTGGTGGGCCGGCGCGTGGGCAAGAAGGCTCTGGGCTTCAAGGCCATCGACGCCGAGGCCGATGCCGCCACGACCCGCTCGCATCGCGATACAGAATTGCTGCGCAAGACAGAGCCGCAGGACCTGATCAAGTACGGCCTGATTCCCGAGTTTGTCGGCCGCCTGCCGGTGGTGGGCGTCCTCGACGAGTTGGACGAGTCGGCGCTGATCGAGATTCTGACCAAGCCGCGCAACGCCATCCTCAAGCAGTATCAGAGAATGTTCGAGTTCGAGAATGTTCGCCTGCACTTCACCGTGGAGGCCATCGGCGCGGTAGCCCGCGAGGCGCTGGCACGCAAGGTGGGGGCGCGCGGATTGCGCATGATCCTCGAAGAGCTGATGCTCGACCTGATGTTCCACCTGCCCAACAACAAGCGAGTCCGCGACATCGAAATCACCAGGGACATGGTAGAGCGCCGCGATCTGTCGCTGTGTTTGTTGGAAAAGGCGGGATAATCACCGCTCGACTGTCTGGAAACAAGAACCCCCAAGTATCGTATTCGAGACTTGGGGGTTCGTATGTCGGGGCTTATCTTCAGCAGGTGCAGCTACGCCATGGCGTGCTACACGGTAGCTTCCTCGGCTTCCAGCTTGCTGCCTACATCGGCGGCGGCTTGCGCCAGCACGCGGTGGTGGATAGTGAAAAGGGCCAGCTCCAGGCGGTCGCTGACGCCGGTCTTGTCGTAGACCGAGCGCAGGTAGTTCTTGATGACCTGCTCGGTTGTCTTGAGGCGCAGCGCGATCTCGCGGTTCTTGCAGCCCTGCACGATCAGCGCGACAATGCGCATCTCCTTGGGTGTGAGCCGGTCGCGGACACGTGTGCCCACCATGTCTTCTTCGGGCGAGTCGGGCACCATCATTTGCGGAGGCAGCCAGGTGTCGCCGCTGGCCACGGCGCGCACGCACTCCACCAGAGCCGCCCCGGTGACGCAACGGAAGACCACGCCGCGAAAGCCCAGCTGTATGTATGTGCCCGCCGCGTCGCTGTTCTCGGCGATCACAATGCCGCGGCTGCCCACGCTCTCCAGCAGCGTGTGCAGCCGGACCATGTCCGAGTGCAGCGAAGCGGCAAAGAGCACGATGGAGCCGGGAAAGGTTGTAATGGCGTGATTCATACGGTCAAGGTCAGTGCATTGAGCAATGATGCGCACGTCTTCGTCCATGGCCAGCACCTTGGCTGTGCCTGCCCGAAAAATCGCCTGCGAATCTGCCAGGATGATTTTGTTCATGATACGCGCCTCGCCCGTTGCATTACCTGCAAGCCAAAGACCGCCCGTACAATCCGCAGTTTCGGCTGCGCCGAATGCGGCAGTTCGGGCTCAGCCTATGGCTTCTTCCCTGAGTAATACTATCGGCTAATCCTCCAAAACCCTTGAATGCATCAATCTGCAACAACGCGAAGCGGAGAGATTCCTTTGGAGACCAGTCCAACGAGAATACCTCGCCGCACCCGGGTAATTTTCCTAAGAATCAGCTTACAGCCTGTTGAGGGTGTTGGTCACGAAAATTCTTTACCGCGGGGGGTGAGCACTGTTTACCAAATAGGGACGAGGACGGACAGACGGACGGAAACCAATCATATCCGCATCGGCTAGGGGCACGCTGCTGGCGGCCAACCCGGCTTACTTCTTACCCTTGCCTGCCGAGCGGCTGCCCAGCAGCCCTTCCAGCTCTTCCTTGAACTCGCGCACATCCTTGAAGTCGCGGTAGACCGAGGCAAAGCGGATGTAGGCCACGGTGTCCAGTCCCTTGAGTTGTTTCATGATCAGCTCGCCGACCTCGGCCGTGGTGCGTTCGCGCTCCGGGGCGTCCGTCAAAAAGGCCTCGGCGGCGTCCACGATCCCCTCCAGCTTGCTTGAAGGCACGGGGCGCTTTTCGCAGGCGCGCAGCAGGCCGCTCAGGATCTTCTGCCGGTCGAAGCGCTCGCGGCGGCCGTCCTTCTTGACCACCATGTAGGGAATTTCGTCGATCCGCTCATAGGTGGTGAAGCGGCGATTGCACCGCTCGCACTCCCGCCGCCGGCGGATTGAGTCGGCCTCTTTGCTCTCGCGCGAGTCCACCACCCGATCCTGCCCGAAGCCGCAATAAGGACATTTCATCTTAGGGCGATTCTAGCGCATGGAAGAAGCAGGGAACAGGGTAAAGTCACTGCGCGGAAGTTGGAATGTAAGATTTAGACAAACGCCATCACCAGATGATTGACCGCGAAGGCCGCGCACCAGGCCATCGCCAGCATATAAAGGAACTGCGCGGCCGGCCACTTCCAACTGTTGGTTTCGCGGCGGACGACGGCCATCGTCGAGGTGCACTGCATCGCGAAGGCGAAGAAGATCATCAGCGCCAGCGCGCCGCCCAGCGTCATGTCGTGGTGCAGCGCGGTTTGCAGGCTGAGCGCCTGTGTGCCGGGATCGGCGCCGTAGAGAGTGCCCATGGTGCTGACCATCACCTCGCGGGCCAGCACGCTGGACAGCAGCCCGATGCCGATCTTCCAGTTGAAGCCCAGCGGCGCAATCGCCGGCTCAATGAAGTGTCCCAGGCGGCCGATCAGGCTGTCGGCGAGCAGGGGCGCTGAGAGGATGCCGCCAGCGGAGTGAATCACCGGTAGGTGGGCCAGCACCCACAGCGCCAGCGTGACGCAAAGAATGATCGTGCCGGCCTGGCGCAGGAAGACGCGCGCGCGGTCCATCAAGCGCAAGGCAAGCGAGCGCAGCGTGGGCATGCGGTACTGCGGCAGCTCCAGGATGAAGGGCGCATCGCTGGACTTGAGGATGGAGCTTTTGAGCAGCCATGCGGTGGTCATCGCGGCGACAAACCCGGCC
Source organism: Occallatibacter sp. (assembly GCA_052147235.1). GTDB lineage: Bacteria > Acidobacteriota > Terriglobia > Terriglobales > Acidobacteriaceae > Telmatobacter. The sequence continues at coordinate 5,334 of JBKQLG010000206.1, read as the reverse complement.
AGGTAGAGGCCCAGCATTACCAGCGTTTGCAGGCCCAGAAAACCGTGCAGGTAGGCAATGCGGGGCACGAAGGCGGCGATCAACAGCATGTAGACCGGTAGGCGCGCCGAGCAGGTCATGAAGGGCGCAACCAGAATCGTGGCCATCCGGTCGCGCTTGTTCTCGATGGTGCGCGTGGCCATGATCGCCGGTACGGCGCAGGCGTAAGCCGAGAGCAGGGGGATGAAGGCCTTGCCGTTCAATCCAATCGAGCGCATCACGCGGTCGGCGATCAGCGCAGCGCGGGAAAGATAGCCGGAGTCTTCCAGGATACCGATGAAGAGAAAAAGCAGCAGAATCTGCGGCAAGAAGACCAGCACCGAGGAGATGCCCTTCCATGCGCCGTCGAGCAGCAGCGATTGCAGCCAGCCGGCGGGAATAAGCGGCCTGACCAGATCGCCGATGCGGGCCAGAATCTCGCCAAAACCATCGGAGAGCGGCTGGCCGATGGAAAAAACGACTTCAAAAACGCCGACAACCACGACCAGAAAGAGCAGCGGCCCCCAGAAGCGGTGCAGCAGAATGTTGTCGATCTTGCGCGTGCCCTCGACCGAGAGCGGAGCGCGGTAGCCGGTGCGGTAGCTCAGTTGCGCGGCCCAGGCGTGCGCACTGGCGGCGTTGCCCAGCACCGGCAGCGAGAGCGGCTGGGCGGCGTGATCTGATTGTCGGTTGAGAAAGAGCGGAACGGCGTCCAGGCCGGTTCCTTTCACGGCGCTGATCTGAGCCACCGGAGCGCCCAGCTCGCGAGCCAGCTTGAGCGCGTCGATGTGGCCGCCGCGCGTATCCATCAGGTCGCTCATATTGAGCAGCACCAGCGTCGGCAGGCCCAGCGCCAGCACCGGCGCGGCCAGCATCAACTGGCGGGTCAGATGCAGCGAATCCAGCACCAGCAGCACCGCGTCCGGTTTGGGAGTTCCAACCATTTTGCCGCGCAGCACGTCGATGGAGACGCGGGCGTCCTCGCTGTAGGGGTCGAGGGAGTAGATGCCGGGCAGGTCGATCAGAACCAGATCGTCGCGGCCCACGCCGGCCATCATGCCCATCCTCTGTTCCACGGTGACGCCGGGGAAGTTGGCCACTTTCTGGCGCAGTCCGGTCAGCCTGTTGAAGAGGGTGGACTTGCCGGAGTTGGGCGGGCCGATCAGCACCACTGTCTTCAGCGTCCCGGCGAGCGGCGGCGAGGCGGGAACTTCGAAGGCTGGAGTCTCGCAGCAGGCGTTCATTGGGCGGCCTCGATCATCTCGGGCAGGTACGCGTCTGCGATGTCTACCAGGTCTTCCGCACCGGCGGCGCGCACGCGGATGGCCGCGGCGGTCTCGCGCCGCAGCGCGATCTCCATGCCGTCCACGCCGTAGACGGTGGGGTCGCCGGCCGGGGCGCGGCGCAGAGCCGTAATCAGCGCATCGGGGACAAAGCCCATGTGCATCAGGTGGTTCTGCACGGATTCAGGCAGGTCGAGGCCCACCAGCACCCCGCTCTCACCCACATTCAAATCGCTCAACACGCTCAACCGACGGACTCCGATGGGCCGCAACAATGGCCGGATCCTTAAACTACGACCAGAATAGTCGGATTTCAGTATACGACCATTCCTACCCGCTTCGCAAATGCTGGATCTCCCTTTTTACCCTTCGCATTCCCATTCCAAACCGCCCCGGAACTCTTTGCACTCATCATCGGAACGCCGGGCGATCTCATCAGCGCAACGAGATTTGCGCCGTCTCTTTAGGTCGAATAATCCGCGTTGATGGTGACATACTCATGCGTCAGGTCTGTTGTCCAGAAGAGGCATGAGCCTGAGCCCTGATGCAGCTCGATGGTGACCGAGAACTCCCTCTGCGCGATGTAGTCGTGCGCGGCAGCCTCGTCGAACTCCGGGGCGCGTCCGCCGTCGCGGCAGATGGCAAGCTCGCCGAAGTGAATGTCGAAGCGATCCGGGTCAACCTGCGCGCCGGAGTAGCCGATGGCCGCCGCCAGCCGTCCCCAGTTGGGATCGCCGCCCGCCCAGGCCGTCTTCACCAGCGGCGAGTGGGCAATGGCCTTGGCGACCTTGAGCGCGTCGGCGTCTGAGGCCGCTCCCTCGATGCGCAGCTCGACAACATGCGTGATGCCCTCGCCGTCAGCCACTACCTGCCGTGCCAGCGAGGTGCAGACCTGCGTCAGAGCGGCGGCGAAGGCGGCGTTTCCCGCGCCCACAACAGCGCCGCTCACGCCCGAAGCCAGCAGCAGCACCGTGTCATTGGTCGAGGTGTCGCCGTCGACCGAAATGCGATTGAAGCTGACCTCGATGGCGGGTTGCAGGTAGCCGTCCAGAATTGCCGGCTCGACGGCCGCGTCGGTCAGGATGTAGACCAGCATGGTCGCGTGCGGAATCAGTTGCGGGTGAATCATGCCCGCGCCCTTGCAGAAGGCGGCGATGCGAACTACATTCCCATCCATTTCCAGCCGCGCGAAGGCGGTCTTTTCCACCGTATCGGTAGTCAGGATCGCCTGGGCAGCCCTCTGGAAGTGGCTGAAGTCAGCGCCTAGATGGGTGGCCAGATTGGGCAGCGCGGCGATGATTTTTTCCGCCGGCAGCGGAACGCCGATGACACCGGTGGAGGAGGGAAAGACCTCTTCGGGGCGGCAGGCGAAGAGCCGGGCGATGGCCTCGCAGGTTGCCCGGGCCGCATCCATCCCGGCTTGGCCGGCGGCGCAGTTGGCGTTGCCGGCGTTGATGGCCACGGCGCGCAGCTTGCCTCCAGTGATTCTCAGATGCTGCTTGTCGAGGATCAGCGGCGCGGCGGTTACGCGGTTGGCGGTGTAGGCGGCGGCGGCGCTAGCCTGCTCGTCGGCCACGATGAGGGCAAAGTCGGGGTTGCCGCTCTTCTTGAGCCCCGCCCTGGCGGCTCCGAAGCGGAAGCCGCGGGGGATGACGAATTGGGATGTGCTGTTCATAAGGTTGACCCATTAAATCTATCAGGTGGATGCGTCCGAATGTCCTGCCATTTGAGGCGCTGTTCCGCGGAAACTTGCTCCTTGCGGCGAGAGGCGCGCACCCGATAGGATAACTGGATATAGTTTTGGAGAACTTCTATCAAACCTGACGACATGCAAGACCCAATTTTCCCGCCCGACCCCAACTTCTATAAGGAGCTGCTGGATCACATTGGCGATGGCGTGTACTTTGTGGACCGGGAGCGGCGGTTTCTGTACTGGAACGAAGGGGCCACTCGCCTGACCGGCTACAAGGCAGAAGAGATTCTGGGCAAACGCTGCCAGGACGACATCTTGTGCCACACGGATCATTCTGGGAAAAGACTGTGCAATGATGGCTGTCCTTTAACGGCCAGCATCGCCGACGGGGCCTTTCATCAGGCGAATGTTCTGCTGCGGCATAAGAAAGGACGCCAGGTACCCGTCTCCGTGCGGGTCCAGCCCATGCGGGCAGCAGACGGCACGGTTATCGGGGCAATCGAGATCTTCAGCGACAATTCGGCCGAAATTGAAGCCCTGCGTAAGACCAAGGCGATGAATCGGATGGCCTTTCTCGACCATCTCACCCAGCTTCCGAACCGCCGCTTCCTGCAGATGTCCTTGCAGACCGCGTTGACCGAATTCCGGGTGCACAAGGAATCCGTAGGCGTGCTGGTAATCGACCTTGACATGTTCAAGGGAATCAACGACAGCTATGGCCACTCCTGCGGAGACCGGGCTTTGCAGGAGGTGGGAAACATTCTTGCGGGGTCGCTTCGTCCCACGGACACCATCGGGCGTTGGGGCGGCGACGAGTTTCTGGCCATCGCCCGGAATGTGGACCGCGAGGTTTTGAGCAGCCTGGCGCAGAGGTGCGTCGCCATGGTCGCGCAAACCTCGATCCCCAGCAATGACGAGAGGCGCATCTCCCTGTCCCTCTCAGTGGGCGCCGTACTCTCGCGCCCCGGCGAAACCGCCGAGGAGATTGTCCATCGGGCAGATGTGCTGATGTACCGAAGCAAGACCGGCGGGCGGAGCCGGGCTACAACGGAATAGCCGGGTTGGCTGGGAGTTGCGGGCGGCGTGATGGACAACGGCAATTCAAATCAGGCAGAAAGAATCGACAATCCGGAAGCGCAGTTCCTTGAACTGCGCGAGGTGAACGTTGCGCGCGGCGAACGCGTGGTGCTGCACGATGTGAACCTGACCATCCGCGCCGGGGAGCACGTGGCGATTCTGGGGCCCAATGGCTGCGGCAAATCCACGCTGATCCTGGCGATGAGCTGCCAGCTTTATCCCATCGTGACGCCGGGGATGCGGGTGCGCATCTTTGGCCGCGAGCGCTGGGATCTGACCGAGCTGCGCAAACATTTTGGCGTAGTGGCGGCCGGAGTTCAGACGGAGCTGCCCGGCGAGCGGACTGCCGTGACCTGCGGCCTGGATGCGGTGATCGCGGGATTCTTTTCCGCCTCGACGCTGTGGCCCAATCTGCACATTACCGGCGAGATGCGCGCGCGGGCCGTGGAGGCGCTGGAGCGGATGGAGGCGCTGCACCTGGCCGCTCGGCTGGTGGGCGCCATGTCGGCCGGCGAAAAGCGTCGCATCCTGATTGCGCGGGCCCTGGTGCACCGGCCGCGGCAACTGCTGCTGGACGAGCCCTCCAACGCCCTCGACCTGGCCGCGCAGCGTGAACTGCGCGAGACGCTGCGGCGGCTGGCGCAAGAGGGCACCGGCCTGGTGCTCGTGACCCATCACCTAAGCGACATTCTGCCGGAGATTGAGCGGGTGATTCTGATGCGCGCAGGACGCATTGTGGCCGACGGGCCGCGCCAGGAGCTGCTCACCGAGACGCGGCTGAGCGAGCTCTTCTACGCACCGGTGCGCATCGGCCGCGACGAGGAGTGGCTGCACAGCTGGTAAAGTCAGGGAACAGGGCAAAGAAAAAAGTGGAATGCGAGAACGCATTCCACTTTTCCCATGTAGCAGGAAGAACGAGAACCAAAGGCATAAAGCGCGCAGCCAGTTGCCCCTGGCTTAGCGCGATTGCATGAACTTACGGCGAAGCAGCCCTGCCAGCCCGAGAAGACCGGTGCCGAACAAGGTCAGCGTGCCGGGTTCGGGAACAGGCGGAGTATTGCGGGGTGTGTAGTCATAAGTGACCTTGACCTCTGCGCCGGCTTCGTTGGTCTCAACTGTATCGATATTCGCGCCACCTGTGGCAAAATACCCACCGGCACTTTTAGTAGAGACCACAAGATCGAGATCGCCTCCCCCAACAAATTGGGCGAGATACGTGGGGTTTGTGGTAGATACGGACTCTGTATCGGTCGGGTAATAGGG